>CANFOR010000209.1 GCA_947448675.1 Betaproteobacteria bacterium | reverse complement strand
TAAACCAGCACGATCTCGTCTTGGTGGTTGCCAATGTGCAGCGCATGGGCCAAGGCAAAGTCAGCCTTGCTCAGCGTGCCATAAGCAAAGTGCGGCTGCAGCAGACCCTGAAAGGCGTTGAAACCCAACACGGCGCGGCGCAAGCGCTGTGCGGGCGCATGCGAGTCGCTCGATAGGGTGAGCGCAGGCGCACCCGGTATCGGCGCCGCCAAGTCGTGGCGCATGGCCCCACGCCACTTGAACACGGCAAAAGCGGCCTTGCCCGCAGTGGCCTGAAACAGCGCGCTTTGGGGCTGCGGAAAGCCCTGCATACTCATCTCGATGCTTTACGCCAAGTGCTCCAGCACCGCAGGCAAGGGCCACGGCCCCAGCGTTCGCGGCTGCGCGGCACCCTCCAGCGCGTCGAGCCAGGGCAGCACTTGCGCCCAAGAGTGAAGTTTGTGTAGGCCTGCCATGGGCAGATAATAAGCCCACGCGGCCTAAAGTCCAGTCCCCAAGCCGTGAACCCCTGAAAACGCACCGGAGCTGTACCCACCATGAACCCCCTTGCTTGCTTTGAACTCAGCACCCAGCAGCACGTAGCGCACCTGGTGCTGAGTCGCCCCGATGCACTCAACACCATGAGCCCCCTCTTTTGGCGCGAGCTCGACGGCGTGCTGAGCCGCTTGCACAAAGAGGGCCAGGCGCGGGCGCTGGTGATCTCGTCGACCGGCAAGCACTTTACGGCGGGCATGGCGCTTGACACATTTGCCAGCGCCATTCAAATGGACGACCGCAGCGCCGAGGGCCGCGCCGCTATTTTTGACTCCCTCACCAACATGCAAGCCACCTTTAGCAAGCTAGAGCAATTGCGCATGCCCGTGATAGCAGCCATCCAAGGCGGCTGTGTGGGCGCGGGGGTCGACATGGTCACCGCCTGCTGCATTCGCTACGCCAGCGCCAACGCGTTTTTTTGCATCCAGGAAATCAACATCGGCATGGTGGCCGACGTCGGCACCTTGCAGCGCCTGCCCAAGCTCATCCCCGAGGGGATTGCCAAAGAATACGCCTACACCGGGCGGCGCATGCCCGCCGCCAAGGCCCTGACCTGTGGCTTGGTCAATGAGGTGCTTGCCACCCACGCCGAGGCGGTGGCGGCAGCCCTGCAATGCGCGCAAGAAATTGCCGCCAAGCCGCCTGTGGCGATTTGGGGCAGCAAACAGGCCATCCACTACGCGCGCGACCACTCCACCGAAGACGCGCTCAAGCAGATGGGCTGGCTGCAAGCGGGCATTTGGAGCAATGCCCATGTGCGCGAGGCCATTAGCGCCATGCAGGCCAAGCGCGCGGCCACGTTTCCGCCGCTGGCAGCCTTAGCGAATTTTCAAGACTTGTAGGCCAAGCGCTATGGGCTTGCGCAGGCCTTGCTGCATGCCAGCCAATAGCCAAGCGCAATGCCGGGGATTGAAAGCCGCAATTAGACGCAGCGCTCTACAGCGGTTATGGTCAGAGGCTCTTGGGCACCGCAAGTGCCCGAGGATTATGTTCAACCCTTAGGAGATTTCCATGGCAGCACTTAAAGGCTCCAAAACGGAAGAAAACCTGAAAGCCGCCTTCGCAGGTGAGTCACAGGCCAACCGCCGTTATCTGTATTTCGCGAACAAGGCCGACATTGAAGGCCAAAACGACGTGGCCTCGTTGTTCCGCTCCACCGCTGAAGGCGAAACCGGCCACGCGCACGGTCACCTCGAGTGGCTTGAGCAGTGCGGCGACCCCGCTACCGGCCTGCCCATTGGCTCTAGCCGCCAAAACCTGGCAGCCGCAGTCGCTGGCGAAACCCACGAGTACACCGACATGTACCCCGGCATGGCCAAAACGGCCCGTGACGAAGGCCATGACGAAGTAGCCGATTGGTTCGAAACCCTGGCCAAGGCGGAGCGTTCGCACGCCAACCGTTATGCCAAGGCTTTGGCCGAACTCGTCGATTGATCTAGCCACCCCCGAAGCGCCTTTTGGCGCTTCCCCCTCAAGGGGGCGCCACCTGCGGCCCGGCAAAGCCAGTTCCGCGGTGGCCACAAATTTTGTATAGGTACCCTAAATCATGGCCACTGAAGGCAACCTCCAAGCACCGACCCGCCATCCGATCGACTGGAAAGGGCCGGACTATTACGACGAAGCGGCAACGCTGACCGAGATGGAGCGCATTTTCGACATTTGCCATGGCTGCCGCCGCTGCGTGAGCCTGTGCGGCTCGTTTCCCACTTTGTTTGACCTGGTCGACGAGAGCAAGACCATGGAGGTCGACGGCGTTGACAAAAAAGATTACTGGAAGGTGGTAGACCAGTGCTACATGTGCGACCTGTGCTACATGACCAAGTGCCCGTACACGCCGCCCCACGAGTGGAACCTGGACTTCCCGCACACCATGCTGCGCGCCAAGGCCATCAAGTTTAAAAAGGGCGAAGTCGGCATGGCTGAAAAGCTGCTCGCTTCGACCGACGTGCACGGCCAATTTGCGGGCATCCCCATTGTGGTTCAGGCGGTCAATGCGATCAACCAAACCAAACCCGCCCGTGCGGTGATGGAAAGCGTTTTGGGCGTCGACAAAGACGCATGGCTGCCTGCGTTGGCCACGCAAAAGTTTCGCTCTGGCGCAGCCGAGTCCACCGCGCACCCGATTGTGGACGGCGACAAAACGCCGGGCAAAGTGGCCATCTACGCCACCTGCTACGTCAACTACAACGAGCCCGGGATCGGCCACGATTTGCTCAAAGTGCTAGAGCACAACAAAGTGCCCTACGTGTTGGTTGAAAAAGAAAAATGCTGCGGCATGCCCAAGCTCGAATTGGGCGATTTAGATTCTGTACACAAAAGCAAAGAAGCCAACATCCCCGTTTTAGCAGCTTATGCCAAAGATGGTTTTGCCATTTTGAGCGCAGTGCCCAGCTGCACCCTGATGTTCAAACAAGAGCTGCCCCTGATGTACCCCAACGAGGCCGACGTGCAGTTGGTCAAAGAAGCCATGTGGGACCCGTTTGAATACCTGATGGCGCGCAAGCGCGACGGTCTGCTGCAAACAGAGTTCCCGGTCAGCCTGGGCAAGATCAGCTACCAGATCCCTTGCCATGGCCGGGTACAAAACATCGGCAAAAAAACCGAAGAAATGCTCAAGATGGTGCCCGGCACCAGTGTGCATACCCACGAGCGCTGCTCGGGCCACGCGGGCACTTTTGGCGTGAAAAAAACCACCCACCAACAGGCCATGAAAATTGGCAAACCCCTGTTCAAAGCCATGGCTGCACACAAAGACGGCGGCATGCCCGACGTCATCAGCAGCGACTGCCCCCTGGGCGGCCACCACATCGCGCAAGGCTTTGAAGTCAATAAGCTCGGCGACGTGCCACAAAAACACCCCCTGACCTTGATCCGCGAGGCTTACGGGTTGAAGTGATGGCATTCAGACTTCCGGACGCAGAGGTCGTAAAGATGACGCGAAGGACGCGAAAATAAAAACCCAAATAATTTTTGGCTGTTCTTTCGCGTTCCTTGCGAGTTTTCGCGCCCTTCGCGTCCTCTTATTCACCCTTTCTATACCAGCAAACCATGCACCTTACCGGCAAAATCACCCGCGACAGCCTGCTCACCCTTGAGGCTTACAGCAAGTACCGCAAAGAGCACAAAGCCACGGTCATCGCGCACCGCAAGCTGCGCGCTGTGCCTTTGGGCGAGCACATTACTTTGTTGTTTGAGAGCGAGCTTTCTATTCGCTACCAAATTCAAGAAATGCTGCGCATTGAAAAAATCTTTGACGAAGACGGCATTCAACAAGAGGTAGACGTGTATGGCCCCATGGTGCCGGACGGCAGCAATTGGAAGGCCACCATGATGATCGAATACCCCGACGAAAACGAGCGCAAGCGCGAGTTGGCGCGCCTGATCGGCGTAGAAGACCGCATGTTCGTTGAAGTCGAAGGCCAAGGCCGCGTCTACGCCATTGCCGACGAAGACCTGGAGCGCGAGAACGCCGAAAAAACTTCGGCCGTGCATTTTGTGCGCTTCGAGTTCACCCCCCAGCAATGCGCCGCCCTCAAAGCCGGTGCCGACGCCAAACTCGGCTGCGACCACACCAACTACCCTGCCCACGTGACCATTGCGCCCGAGGCTTTGGCTTCGTTGGCGGGCGATTTGCGCTAGTCCTGCTCGTGTGCAGCGGGGCGAGCGCAAGCCATGCCAAAATCTCCCCATGTTATTTTTGCTCTCCCCCGCCAAGTCGCTGGACTATGAAACGCCGCTGCCTGCGGGCTTGGCGCAGAGCGAGCCTTTGTTTGTAGCGCAGAGCAGCAAGCTGATTGGCGTGCTGCGCAAAAAAACTGCCAGGCAAATTGCCGAGCTGATGCATTTGAGCGAGGCGCTCTCTAGCCTGAACGTGCAGCGCTACCAAGCCTGGCAGCCTCTGGCCACGCCCGAGAACGCGCGCCAAGCCGCGCTGGCCTTTAACGGCGACGTCTACGGCGGGCTAGACGCCCACAGCCTGAGCACCAAAGACCTGGCCTGGGCGCAGGCCCATGTGTGCATGCTGAGCGGCCTGTATGGCGTGTTGCGCCCGCTCGACTTGATGCAGCCCTACCGGCTGGAAATGGGCACCGCGCTCACGGTGGGCAAAACCAAAAACCTCTACCAATTTTGGGGAGCGCAGATCGCGCAATACCTCAACGCGCAGCAGGCCGATGGCAAAGCGCCGGTGGTGGTGAACCTGGCCTCGCAAGAGTACTTTAAGGCGGTAGACTGCAAGGCTTTGCAGGCGCGGGTGGTGGACTGCGTGTTTCAAGAGTGGCGCGCTGGGCAATACAAAATCATCAGCTTCATGGCCAAGCGCGCGCGCGGCCTGATGGCGCGCTACGCCATTACCGAGCGCATTTCGAGCGTGAAGAAGCTCGAAAGCTTTGCACTAGAAGGCTACCAATTTGACGCAGAG
>CANFOR010000208.1 GCA_947448675.1 Betaproteobacteria bacterium | reverse complement strand
CTACCCGCCAACGCAGCCGCCAAGTCGCTCAGCACGTCGGCGTGCAAATTGGTGGCCACCACGGTGTCAATGCTCGCAGGGCGGTTGACCATGCGCGCCGTCATGGCGTCTACCAGCTCTTTGTCCCAGCGCACGTCGGGGAAGTCTTGCGCAACCTGCAGCGCAATTTCGTCCCACATCACCATAGCGTGGCGTTGGGCATTGCTCTTGGTCACCACAGTGAGCAGTTTGCGCGGGCGCGAACGGGCCAACTCAAATGCGTAGCGGATCACGCGCTCCACGCCCACCCGGGTCATGACGCTCACGTCAGTGGCCACCTCAATGCTGTGGCCTTGGTGCACACGCCCGCCCACGCCCGCGTATTCGCCCTCGGAGTTTTCGCGCACGATGACCCAGTCTAAATCCTTCGGTGCGCAGCGCTTGAGCGGCGCGTCGATGCCGGGCAAGATGCGCGTGGGCCGCACGTTGGCGTATTGGTCAAAGCCTTGGCAAATCTTCAGGCGCAGACCCCACAGGGTGATGTGGTCTGGGATGTGCGGGTCGCCTGCCGAACCAAACAAAATTGCGTCCATGCCACGCATTGCGTCGAGGCCATTGGCCGGCATCATCTCGCCGTGCGCGCGGTACCAGTCGCCACCCCAGCCAAAGGAGGTGAATTCAAACGTAAAATTTTTATGCGCGGCGGCCAGCGCCTGCAAAACCCTTTGCCCTGCGGGTACAACTTCTTTGCCAATGCCGTCTCCGGGGATGTTGGCGATGCGGTAAGTCCTCATATGCGGTGCTCTCTTCTTTGCTACATTGGTAGGCACCTATTTTGCTTGAGCATTACCTACCTGCCCCCACCATGATTACCCTGAGCACACCCTTATTTCGCATCTCTCTTGCCGTCTGCGCTGTCTGTGTGGCCTGGAGCAGCAGCCCAGCCATTGCCCAAAACTACCCCAGCAAAGCCATTACCCTGGTAGTGCCCAACCCGCCTGGCGGCTTTGTCGACACCTCGGCACGCATCGTCTCGGACTCGCTGGCCAAAGTGATCGGCCAAGCCGTGGTGATCGACAACAAGGGCGGCGGCAGCGGCAACGTGGCTTACGGCTACGTAGCGCACGCAGCAGCCGACGGCTACACCCTGCTCCACTCGTATTCGGCCTACCATGTGGGCAACCCCAACCTCTCGCCTAAGCTGCCCTGGGCGCAAAAAGATTTTCTGCCCGTGGCCTTGGTCGCCATTGCCACCAATGTGATTGCCATCAACCCCAGCGTGCCGGCCAACAATTTGCAAGAGTTCATTACCTACGTGAAGAAGAACCCCGGCAAGCTGAGCTACGCCAGCCAAGGCAATGGTTCGCTCTCGCACATTGGCACTGAAATGTTCAAACTGCAAACCGGCACGAGCATGGTGCACATTCCCTACCGTGGCTCGGGCCCCGCCGTGCAAGATGTGCTCTCGGGCCAGGTGCAAGTATTTATCACCACGCCGCCCTCGGTGATGCAGTACGTGCAAGCGGGCAAACTCAAAGCCTTTGCGGTGGCAGGTAAAGCTCGCCACCCCGGCCTGCCCAATGTGCCCACCACCACCGAGGCTGGGCTCAAAGGCTTTGAGCTCGAAGCCTGGGCGGGCATCTTCGCGCCTGCAGGCACACCTGCCGACGTGGTGGCCAAGCTCAGCAGCCAGATCAAAACCGCGCTCGAACTGCCGGAGACCAAAACCCGGGCCGACAGCGCAGGCATTGAGCTGCGCTACCTAGCCCCCACGGCGCTGGACGCCTTGGTCAAAACCGACACCGCGTTTTGGGCCAAGACCATCAAGGCCGCGGGCATTACGGCCGACTGACCTAGCAGCTTCGGCGGTACCGCGCATGCACACAACCTTGCTGATCCGCAACGCCCACTGCGTTGCCACTTTTGACGACGCCAACCGCGAGTTAAAAGACGCATCGGTCTTCATTCGCGGCAATACCATTGAAGCCATTGGCCCCGCAACCGAGCTGCCGCAAACGGCCGACGACGTCATCAACGCGCGCGGCCACTTGGTGCTGCCAGGCATGGTCAACACCCACCACCACATGGTGCAAAGCCTCACCCGCGCCATACCGGCGGTGCAAAACGCCGAGCTGTTTGGTTGGCTGCGCGGGCTCTACCCGATTTGGGCTGGGCTCACGCCCGAGATGGTGTTTACCGCCACGCAAACCGCCATGGCCGAGCTGCTGCTGAGCGGCTGCACCACCAGCAGCGACCACCTCTACATCTACCCCAATGGCGTGCGCTTAGACGACTCCATTGCCGCTGCCCAGCAGATCGGCATGCGCTTTGTGGCCACGCGCGGCAGCATGAGCGTGGGCCAAAGCCAAGGCGGTCTGCCGCCCGACAGCGTGGTCGAGCGTGAAGACTTCATCTTGCACGAGAGCCAGCGCTTGGTGGAGCAATACCACGACGCGCGCCACGGCTCCATGCTCAACATTGCGCTGGCCCCCTGCTCGCCCTTTAGCGTGAGCCGCGAGCTGATGCGCGAGTCGGCCGCTTTGGCGCGCAGTTTTAAGCAGCAAGGCGTGCGCCTGCACACCCACCTGGCCGAGAACGACCATGACATCGCCTACAGCCTTGAAAAATTTGGCTGCACGCCCGCACAGTACGCGCAAGACCTGGGCTGGTTGGGCGCTGACGTATGGCACGCCCACTGCGTGAAGCTCGACGACGAAGGCATTAGCCTCTACGCCGCTACGCGCACCGGCGTAGCCCACTGCCCTTGCAGCAATATGCGCTTGGCCAGCGGTATTGCGCCCGTTCGCAACATGCTCAGCGCAGGCGTGCCCGTGGGCCTGGGCGTAGACGGCAGCGCCAGCAACGACGCAGGCCATATGGTCAACGAAGCGCGCCAAGCCATGCTGCTGGCACGCCTGCGCAAATCGCTCGAAGCGCCCAGCGTTGACGCACAAGGCAAAACCGTCTTCGGCTGCGACACCGCCCCGCTAGAAATGACGGCGCGCGACGCCCTGCGCCTGGCCACACGCGGCGGCGCGCAGGTGCTGGGCCGCACCGACATAGGCCACCTGGCCGTTGGCATGTGCGCCGACCTGGCCGTGTTTGACCTGAACACCGTGGCCTTTGCCGGTGGCGCCGTGCACGACCCCGTGGCCAGCCTGCTGCTCTGCGCCAGCCCGCAAGCCGCCTACACCGTGGTCAATGGCCGCGTAGTGGTGCGCCAGGGGCAATTGGCTACGCTGGAACTGGGGCCGCTGGTAGAGCGGCATAACCGGCTGGCGGTGGCTTTGGCCGAGGCCGCGCGTTAGGTTTTCTTCGTAGTGCGCTGCTATGTTGGCAGGCGCGCCAGGCGGCTATGGCTGGACGCTTGCGCGCTCGCGCAAATGGCGCTTGTAGTACGCGAGGCAAATTGGCGCGACCACCTTGGCCCTCATGCGTGGCGTTTCAGTTTGCGCGAATAGGCTCCAGCGCCCATCCATAGCCACCCGCCACGCTTTCAAAGAGATGTGATTTCGGTTGCTGTAGAAACAATGAATTCGGAGCTTAAAAAGCACACCCTGAATACTATAAATTTTATAGCGCTCTACGCACATTCCATGCGCCTTGCAGCCTATTTTCCTTCTCAGAACCGCTTGGCGTGAAACACCAAGCGGCAGCGCGCAATCCAACGCGCCACGCGACTCGGGTCTGCGCCTTAGCGCAGCGGGTTGTCAATATACCCAATGCCGTCGATCTCTTGGCGCACGCGGTCGCCTGCTTTCAGGTACTTGGGGGGCTTGAAGCCGATGCCTACGCCCACGGGGGTGCCGGTAGCGATCACGTCGCCGGGGTAGAGGGTGATGCCGGCTGACAGGGTTTCGATCAGCGTGGGGATGCTAAAAATCAAGTCTTTGGTGTTGGCGTTTTGGCGCAGCTCGCCATTCACGTAGCAGCGCACATTGGTTTGCGTGCCGTCGCATTCGTCGGCGCTGACCAGCCAAGGGCCCATGGGGCAGAAGGTGTCGAAAGACTTGCCCAAATGCCATTGCATATGGCGGCTTTGCCAGTCGCGGGCGGTTACGTCGTTGATGATGGTGTAGCCCCACACATGGGCCATGGCGTCGGCGGCTTTGATGCCCTTGCCGCCTTTGCCAATGATGACGGCCAGCTCGACCTCGTAGTCAATCGCCTCGGACACGCCGTGCGGAATGTCAATAAAGTCGCTGGGGCCGACCACGCTCTCGGGCACTTTGCTAAAAATAATCGGCACGGCGGGCACTTCGCCGCCCACTTGGGCGCTGCTGTCAAAGCCGCTGCCTGCAAACTCTTTGGCGTGGGCATAGTAGTTTTTGCCGACGCAAAAAATATTGCGCCGGGGCTTGGGCAAAGGTGCGGTGAGCTGCACCTGCGCTAGCGGCACAGCGGCTAGCAAAGGGGGCAGCGCCTCGCCGCGCACCAGGGCTTCGACGATGGGCTGTGCGCCCAAAGCGGCCAGGTGCGCAGGCAGCACAAAGGCTTGAACGCTGAGCGCGTCGGCGCTCAGCAGGCCGACGGTGGGCTGGCCGTTGCGTAAATATGCAGCAATTTTCATGGGGGATTTTTCGGATGTGATGTGCAGGGTTGAACTGTTAGCATTCTAAGCAAACACCGCCTTCAAAAAACTCCCCACAACAAAGCACAGCCACCATGCAACGCCGCAACTTTCTGCCCCATTTGCTCACGCCCCTTTTGGGCAGTAACCTGCTCGCCCCCTGGGCCGCACGCGCCCAAGGCGCTTGGCCCACGCACAGCATCAGTATGGTGGTGCCATTTCCGCCGGGCGGTTTGGCAGACATTGTGGCGCGGCCGGTGGCCGAGGCTTTGGGCCGCGAGCTGGGGCAGAGCGTGATCGTGGAGAACAAAGCCGGTGCGGGCGGCGGCATTGGCATGGCTTACGCGGCCAAGGCCAAGCCCGACGGCTACACCCTGCTGCTGGCGCTCTCGTCCTTCACGGTGATTCCGCAGGCCGATGGGGTGCTGGGCCGCGCG
>CANFOR010000207.1 GCA_947448675.1 Betaproteobacteria bacterium | reverse complement strand
TCTCACCGAGCGCTTAGGACACAAGGTGCAATTGGTCGGCGACGACCTGTTTGTCACCAACACCAAAATCTTGAAAGAAGGCATTGACAAGAAAATTGCCAATTCCATCCTCATCAAAATCAACCAAATTGGCACCCTGACCGAAACCTTTGCCGCCATCGAAATGGCCAAGCGCGCGGGCTACACCGCCGTCATCAGCCACCGCAGTGGCGAGACCGAAGACTCGACCATTGCCGACATCGCAGTCGGCACCAATGCCGGTCAAATCAAAACCGGCAGCTTGAGCCGCAGTGACCGCATGGCCAAGTACAACCAGCTCTTGCGCATTGAAGAAGACTTGGGCGACGTAGCCACTTATGCCGGCAAAGCGGCCTTCTACAGCATCCGCTGAACAAAGTTAAAGGCCCATGGCCAAACGCCTCGTCCCCGCCGTATTGGTGGCCTTGCTGTTGATCTTGCAGGGCCAGCTCTGGCTGGGACGCGGCAGTGTGCCCAATGTCAACCAACTGCAGCAAAAGCTCGACCTGCAAAAGGTCCAGAATGCCAAAGCCAAGAGCGCCAACGAGCGCTTGGGCTCGGAAGTAAGCGACCTCAAAGAAGGCGTGAGCACGGTCGAAGAAAAGGCGCGCATGGAGCTGGGCATGGTCAAGCAGGGCGAGATCTACGTGCAAATCGCTAAATGATGCGGCCTTCACACGCGGCACACCCATCTCTTTGTACGCCTGATTTTTTGCATGCTTGATTTTTTATTTGCCACCGCCTTCACGGCCTGGGGCGCAGCCACCACCTGGCTCGAGGTGGCGGGCTTTGTGCTCAGCCTGCTGATGGTGGGCTGCAATATCCGTGGCATCCACTGGGGCTGGCCCTTGGCGATGGCCAGCTCGGCGCTGTATGGTCTGCTGTTTGCGCACAGCAAGCTTTATGGCGATGCGGGCCTGCAGGTGTTCTTCATCGTGGTGGCCTTCTGGGGCTGGCGCCTGTGGTTACGCGCTGACCCGGACAGCAGTACGCCAGACAATGCGGCAGACAATGCCGCGCAGGCGCACCTGCAGGTGCATCACCTGAGCCGCAAAAGCGCTATGCAATTAATAGCTGCCTGCGCAGTACTGTGGCCCGTTACAGGCTTTTTTTTACTAAAATTCACCGACACCGACGTGCCCTGGTGGGACGCTTTTCCCACCGCCCTGTCGATCATTGGCCAATTTTTATTGGGCCGCAAAATCATCGAAAACTGGCTGGTATGGATCGCGGTGAATGTGGTCAGCATAGGCCTGTATGCCTACAAAGGCCTGTGGCTCACGGTGCTGCTCTACGCCTTGTTTGTGGCGCTCAGCCTGCTGGGTTGGCGCGCCTGGAAGCGCATGCTGACCCGCCCCGCCAGCCAAGCCACGGGCGCGCATGGCCCGCAGGCTGCTCACACTAAACCGCTATGAAAATCGCGCTGCTCGGAGCCGAGAGCACCGGCAAAACGCAGTTGGCCACAGCCCTGGCACAAGCCCTGCGCGAGCGCGGCCACAGTGTCTGCCTGGTAGCCGAGCACCTGCGCGACTGGGTCGAGCAGCATGGCCGCGTGCCCCTGCAGAGCGAGCAACTGGCCATCGCCCAAGAGCAGGCGCGCCGCGTGAACGCGTCGGATGCCGCGCAAATTGCGGGTTGGGCCTTCACCATTGCCGACACCACGCCGCTGATGACCGCCGTCTACAGCCACAAGCTGTTTGCCGACCGCTCGCTCTACCCCATGGCCTTGTCCCACCAAGCCAGTTACCCAATTACCCTGCTGATGGGCCTGGACATTGCCTGGGTGGCCGACGGCCTGCAGCGCGACGGCCCGCAGGTGCGCGAGCCGGTCGACGCGCTGCTGCGCCAAGCGCTGGACGCCGCCGCCCTGCCTTACCACGTGGTCTACGGCAGTGGCCCCGCGCGCTTGCAAGCGGCGCTGCAGGCGCTGGAGGGCGCCATGCAAACGCCGTATGACGGTGCAGCAGATGCTACAAAAAAAATAGCTGTCAACGCACTGTTTACAAGCCCTGCAGGCCAAAACACCTCTGAAAATATGGTCTGGAAATGGGTTTGCGACAAATGCAGTGACCCGCAGTGCGAGCACCGCTTGTTCAGCCAACTGCTTATTGCAGAGCCGCGCTCGGCGGCAACTGCGCACCCGGCGCAATAAAAATTTGCGCTGCGTCCACCGCGTCAAAGCGGTACTGTTGGCCGCAAAAATCGCAACCGACTTCGATCTCAGCGCGTTCGGCCAAGATGCTTTCGGCTTCGGCTCGGCCTAGTGAGCGGATCATGCTTTGCACGCGCTCGCGCTTGCAGCTGCAGGCAAAGTGCGGGCCATTTCCTTGCACGATGGCAGCGTTTTGCGTGGCTTGCTGGGGCTCGTGGCGCAGCAATTTTTCTTCCCAAAACAAACGGTGCAGCACTTCGAGCGAGGGCAGGCCCAGCAGCTCGGCAGCGGTGATGCTGCGCGCCAAAATTGCCATGCGATTGAAGTCTTCGTTTTTGCCAATGGCCTCTTCGGTAGAGCCTAGATTCTTCTCGCCCTCGGTGGGCAGGCGTTGGATCAAAATGCCCGCTGCGGCCTCGTCGTTAGCGGCCAGCACCAAGCAGGTGTCGAGCTGCTCGGACTGCAGCATGTAGTGCTCCAGCACCTCTTGCAGTGACTCAATGGGCACGCGCGCGTCGTCAAACAGGGGCACCACGCCTTGGTAGGCTTGCTGGCCGGGCAGGCGGTCTTGCGGGTCGAGCGTGATGGCGCAGCGGCCCTCGTTGTGTACATTGACCATAGCCGAGAGCGGTGCTGCGTCTGCCACCTCGCCCTGCACGGTGGCCGTACAGCGGAAGCCCAAATTCGCCTGCGCTTCGGCCACCGCGAGTTTGACCGGGCCGTCGCCCATGATCTGCAAAATCAGCGCGCCATTGAACTTGATATTGCTTTGCATCAGCAAGCTGGCTGCGGCCATTTCGCCAAGCAATTGGCGCACCGGCGTGGGGTAGCTGCCCGCAGTGTTGGCGGCGCGGCGGCGCAACACTTCTTGCCAACTGGCGGTAAGCCGCACAATCGCGCCACGCACCGGCAAGCCTTCAAACAAGAAGCGGTGTAACTCGGAGACGCGCTCTGGTTGTGCGTTTGTTGCTTCTAAATTAGCAGCATCGGTAGCCATGCTCAGAGCTTTTTCAAACCTGCAGCAAAGCGCTGGGCGTTTTCAATGTAGTGCTGGGCAATGCCACGCAGACCTTCAATTTGCGCCGCTTCGAGCATGCGCACGGCCTTGGCGGGTGAGCCCAAAATCATGCTGCCGTCGGGGAACTCTTTGCCTTCGGTAACCAAGGCACCTGCCCCGACCAAACAGTTGCGGCCAATCTTGGCCCCGTTGAGCACGATGGCGCCAATGCCAATCAAAGTTTCGTCGCCAATCGTGCAACCATGCAGCATCACCTTGTGGCCGACCGATACTTTGTTGCCGATGATGAGGGGCTTGCCTGGGTCGGCATGCAGCACGCTACCGTCTTGGATGTTGCTGCCCGCGCCAATGCGAATGATCTCGCTGTCGCCGCGCACCACGGTGCCAAACCACACGCTGGCCTGCGCGCCCAGGTGCACGTCGCCCATGACTTGGGCGCTGTCGGCCACCCAAGCGCCGGGCGCAAGGGTGGGGCTTTGATCGTCGAGGGAATAGAGGGCCATGGTTTTCTCCGTAGGCCGCAATTTTACGAGCGGCCTAGCAAGAAACCACGCGCCTCAGTCTAAAAAGTCGGAATAGTCTTTGACCGCGTATTGGCCAGTGGCTTTCCAGGGCTGCTTGGCCTGGGCTGGCAGCACCCGCACGCTGGTGCGGCGGTTCGACAAACCGTCGGCGCTTTGCGACTGCACTTGCAAGGGCAGTTCCAGCACCGGGTCCCACAAAATGCGCAGAGCGGTGCTGCCGTTTTGCGGAGCGCTGGCGTACCACTGGGCGCTGCCCTGCTTGGGCCCGGGCTGCAATTTTTTCAGCACTACGGGGTCGATCAAATGGTAGGCCGATAGCCAAGAGCCATCAAACCCCACAGTGGCAAACTCCGCAGGGGCAATGTTCACCAGCACCTGGTCGTGCTGGGCCACCAAGCGCAGCTGCGGCTTGCCACTGCTGCTGCGCTCGATCCAGCGCACCGCAGTGCCCAGGTCGGCATGCTTGTGGGCGGTGTTGGCTTTGTGGTGCTCTTCGTCTTTGTGCAAGGCGGCAGGCAACAAGCGCTCGACCCATACCGTGCTGCCCTGGCGCTGCACCCGCTCGGTGAATTCGGTCGTGCGCTTGATGCCGTCGGCACCGGTGGTGATGGCGCTGTGGGTCACCTCTAAAAACGCATCGGGTGCCGCTTGGGCCACTGCGCCCAGCAGGGCCAGGGCTGCGCCCATCGCGCCCCCAAAGGCGCTACGCAGCCGCATCACAGGCCCATCGCTTGCTTGAGCAAGCTAAAGACTTTGGTGTTGTCAATGGTGCCTTTAAAAGGGCTGGCGCCCGCACCTTTGGCAAACAGCATCACGTCGCCGCCACCATGGGTTTCGTTGCCCGCAGCGCCCAGGGGAATGCCCACTTCTTGCAGGTAGTTGACATCGGCGGTGTCTACGGCAGTCAGATCGTCACGCACCGGCTTGCGCGGGCCACCGCCATTGCCAAACACCAAGGTGGTGTAGGGCAAACCGTCAGCCGCCAGGGCCACCTTTTTGTTCACGAAATTGGTGGTTTTGCCCAAGATGTCATTGCCCACATGCGAGTAGCCGTTAAAGGCCATCGTGTGGTCGTGGTCGGCGGTGACCACAATCAAGGTGTTGCTTAAGTCCACTTTGCCCAAAGCGGTTTTAATCGCGTCGTCAAAAGCAATGGTGTCCACCAAAGCGCGCTTGGCATTGGTGCCGTGCAAGGCGTGGTCGATACGACCACCTTCGACCATCAAGAAATAACCCTTGCTGTTCTTAGACAAAATATCAATCGCCTTGCTGGTCATCTC
>CANFOR010000206.1 GCA_947448675.1 Betaproteobacteria bacterium | reverse complement strand
GGCAAATACTACATCCCCAAACTCGGCGGCTTCATCGTCTACAGCCTGATGATTGCGATTTTGATCTGGCGTCCCCAGGGCCTGTTTGTGCGCAAGGGGGGCAAGTAATGTCTACACCTGTTTCTGCGCTCGCCGCTTTGCGCAGCGCCAGCCGCATGCGCTGGTGGGAGCCCGCGCTGTGGCTGCTGGCTTTTGCCCTGCCCCTGCTGATTCCCGGCCAGGCCTTGTTTATCAGCGAAATGGCGATTACCGCGCTGTTTGCGCTCTCGCTCGACTTGATCTTGGGCTACACCGGCATCGTGTCTTTGGGCCATGCGGCCTTCTTTGGCATCGGTGCATACGCAGCTGCCCTGTTTGCCAAGCTGGTGATGCCAGACCCTCTGCTAGGGCTCGTGGTTGCTGCGTCTGCAGCTACGGTTTTAGGAGCATTCTGTAGCCTGACAATCATGCGCGGCACCGACCTCACACGCCTCATGGTCACCTTGGGCGTGGCTTTGATTTTGTACGAGTTGGCCAATAAGCTCGACTGGCTGACCGGCGGTGCCGACGGCCTGCAGGGCGTGAGCATGGGCCCAGTGCTGGGCCGCTTTGAGTTCGATTTAACAGGCCGCACCGCTGCCTACTACGCGCTGGCGGTGTGCCTGCTGCTCTTTGTGCTGCTGCGCCGCTTGGTGCACTCGCCCTTTGGGGCTACGCTCAAAGCCATCCGCGACAACCGCCTGCGCGCCATGGCCATTGGCATCGACGTGCCCAAGCGCTTGGCCGTGGTCTACACCCTGGCCGCAGGCGTGGCGGGCATTGCCGGTGGCTTGCTGGCCCAAACCACGGGTTTTGCCTCACTCGACCTGTTTGCCTTTGACCGCTCGGCCGACCTGATGCTGATGCTGGTGATCGGTGGCACCGGTTGGCTCTGGGGCGGCATTACCGGCGCGGTGGCTTTCAAGCTCATGCACAACATCATCTCCAGCATCACCCCGCAGTACTGGACTTTTTGGATCGGCCTGTTCTTGGTGGTCTTGGTGCTGGTCGGACGCGACAAACTGCTCAAGCCCTGGGCCTGGTTCAGGCGGAGCAAAGCATGAGCGCCATGCCTTCCAAACGTGATGTAAACGCCGGTGCAAACACCCAGGCAGAGGTCGTGCTGAGCTGCGAGAACCTGGTTATGCGCTTTGGCGGCATCACCGCCACCAACAACGTGAGTTTGCAGCTGCACCAAGGCGCGCGCCACGCCCTGATTGGCCCCAATGGCGCAGGCAAAACCACACTCATCAACCTGCTCACCGGCGTGTTGCAGCCCACCGCGGGCAGCATCCATTTGCAGGGCCAAGACATTACCCACTTGGCCCCGCACCAGCGCGTGCGCCGTGGCATGGTGCGCACCTTTCAGATCAACCAATTGTTTGATTCGCTCAGCCCGCTAGAGACGCTGGCCCTCGTCGTTTCACAGCAAAAAGGCCTCGGAAGCCGCATGTGGAACGCGTTAGGTGCTAGCAAAAATATAGCGCAGCGCTGCGAGCAATTGCTCGAACAGTTTCGTTTAACCGAGGTCATGCACCAGCCCACGCGGGTGCTGGCCTATGGCAAACGCCGCCTGCTCGAAATCGCCATCGCCCTGGCCTGCGAGCCCAGCGTGCTGCTGCTTGACGAGCCCGTGGCAGGTGTGCCCGCAGGCGAGCGCGAAGAGCTGCTGCAAACCGTGGCCGCGCTGCCTGCCGATGTGTCGGTCTTGCTGATCGAGCACGACATGGACCTGGTGTTTAGCTTTGCCAAACGCATGACGGTGCTGGTCAACGGCACCGTGCTCACCGAAGGCGAACCCCAAGCCATTGCCAACGACCCGCAGGTTAAAGCCGTGTATTTGGGCACTACAGAAATAGGAGCAGCGCATGGCTGAGCTGCTGCAAGTTGAAGACCTCAGCGCCGGTTATGGCGAAGCCGTCATTTTGAACGGTGTTTCACTGGCACTGGCCGAGGGCGAAACCCTGGCCTTGCTGGGCCGCAATGGCACTGGCAAAACCACGCTGATGAACACCCTGGCCGGGGCCACGCGCCAGCACGGCGGCAGCATCAGCCTGGGTGGTGTGGCCCTGCACAAGCTGCCCGCCTACCAACGCGCCGCAGCGGGCATCGGCTGGGTGCCGCAAGAGCGCAATATTTTCAAGTCGCTCACCGTGCATGAGAACCTCACTGCCGTGCAGCGCCCCGGCCGCAGTGGCAGCAGCGCTCAGCCTTGGACACCCGAGCGCGTGTACGCGATGTTCCCGCGCCTGGCCGAGCGCAAAAGCAATTTGGGCACCCAACTCTCAGGCGGCGAACAGCAGATGCTGGCCGTGGGCCGCGCCCTGGTGCTCAACCCCAAACTGCTCTTACTCGACGAGCCGCTCGAAGGCCTGGCCCCCATCATTGTGGAAGAGCTGCTCAAAGCCATAGCCCGCATCACGCGTGACGAAGGTCTGTCGGCCATCATCGTCGAACAGCACCCGCAAGCCATCTTGGCCATCAGCCACCGCGCCGTGGTGCTCGACCACGGCAGCGTGGTGCACAGCGGCAGTGCGCAAGAACTGCGCGCGCAACCCGAGTTGCTCGACAAGCTCTTGGGTGTGGCGCGCTAAGCAGCGTGAAATGGCTGTAAGGCGCATGAAACATGCGTAGGCAGCTACTGAATTTGTAGCACTCGGCGCAGCATTCAAGCCGTGCGTTTTTGCACCGACAGTGCAATCCCGCCCGCAATCAACACGAAGGCCAGGGCGTGGTACCAGTGCGGTAGCTCGCCCAAAAACGCGGCCGAGAGCAGGGCCGCAAACAAGGGCGTGAGGTTGCTAAAAAAGCCTGCCATGGCCGCACCGGCGCGCTGCACGCCCAGGCCCCAGCAACGGTAGGCGATGATGGCCGGGCACACTGCCACATAGGCCAGCGCGGCCAGCACGGGCAGGCTCCAGTAGATGTGCGCAGGTGTGCCGCTGGCCGCCGCCCAGGCCCATTCGCCACCGGCAAACACCCCGGCCCAGAGCAGACCCGGCACCAGCTGCGCCATGAGCAAGGCGGCCCATTGGGCGCGGATGGCGGCTGGCTCGCGCGTGGCGCCCAGCATCCAGCTGTAAACGGCCCAGGCGGCGGTGGCCACCAGCACATACATATCGCCCGCGACCAGGCGCACATTCAACAGCGCAGCCAGTTCACCGCGCGACAGCACCAAGAGCACGCCCGCTATCGACAATGCAGCACCCAGCCATGCCCGCGCGGCCACTAGTTGACCAAAGAATATGCGTCCGATGGCCAACATAAACACCGGCGAGCTGGCCGCCACGAGTGTGACGTTGAGCGGCGTGGAGGTTTTGAGCGCCAGGTATTGCAGCGCGTTATAGGCCCCCACACCCAGCAGGCCCAGCACCGCAAAGCGCCGCCAGTGCGCGCCCAGGCCACTGCCCTGGCGCAGCACCCAGCCGCCCAGGGGTAAGAGCAGCACCAAGGCAATTGCCCAGCGCAAAAAGTTCAGCGTCATGGGGGGAACTTGGCCGCTCATGAGGCGGCCCACCACGGCATTGCCCGCCCACAGCAGGGGCGGTATGGTCAGCAGCAGGGCGGTGGCAGGGGTTAGGCGTTGCGTTATCGGTTGCGTCATGCAAGGACTCTAGCAGCCCGCAGCGCGGCAGCCTGCAAACTGAGCGAAAATAAGCTTAGTGTGCTGAATAATTTAGCGCGACTTGCAAACCCACTGACCCCCCCCACAGGAAACCCCATGAGCAAAGCCATCATCATCGAACAAACCGGCGGCCCCGAGCAATTGAAACTCGTTGACGTGACCGTCGGCGAGCCCGGCGCAGGCGAAATTCGCATTCGCCACAAGGCCATTGGCCTGAACTACATCGACGTCTACCAACGCACCGGTCTCTATGCTTTTGCCATGCCCCTGACCATGGGCATGGAAGGCTCGGGCATTGTCGAAGCCGTGGGCGCTGGCGTGACCCACCTGCAAGTGGGCGACCGCGCGGCCTACGCCGCCAACCCCCCCGGCAGCTATTGCGAAGTGCGCGTCATGCCCGCTAAAAACGTCTGCAAACTGCCCGACGCCATCAGCTTTGAAACCGGCGCGGCCATGATGCTCAAGGGCCTCACCGCGCAATACCTGCTGAAGAAAACCCTTCCTGTGGGCGGCCTGCAAGCGGGCGACTTTGTGCTGTTCCACGCCGCTGCCGGTGGCGTAGGCTTGATCGCTTGCCAATGGGCCAAGGCCCTGGGCTTGCAACTGATCGGCACGGCAGGCTCAGACGCCAAATGCGCGCTGGCCAAAGAGCTGGGCGCGGCCTACACCATCAACTACAGCAAAGAAGACTTTTTGCCCCGCGTGAAAGAAATCACCGGCGGCAAGGGCGTCAAAGTGGTCTACGACTCGGTGGGCAAAGACACCTGGGACAAGTCGCTCGACTGCCTTCAGCCCTTTGGCCTGATGGCCAGCTTTGGCAACGCCTCGGGCCCCGTAGCCCCCTTTGCGCCTGGCATCTTGGGCGGCAAAGGCAGCATCTACGTCACGCGCCAAACCCTGTTCACCCACATCGCCACGCGCGAGAGCAACCAGGCCATGGCCGACGACCTGTTTGAAGCCGTGACCAGTGGCAAGGTGACGATCCGCATCGACCAGCGCTACCCGCTGGCCGAGGTGCAGCAAGCCCACCGCGACCTAGAAGCCCGCAAGACCACGGGCTGCACCATTTTGACGCTGTAAATTGAGGGAAACGGGCTGCAAGGCCCGTGGAATATGCGTTGGCAGCTATTGAAAATATAGCTGTATCGATTCAAACGCTCTATGTCTTAAACGGCGTGCGCTCTTCCAAGTGCTCCAGGTAGTTGCCGATGCCTGCGCCTTCGCGCTCTAAAAATTGTTCGACCGCATTGGCAAAGGCGGGGTGGGCCAGCCAGTGGGCGCTGCTGGTTTTGACGGGCAGCAGGGCGCGGGCCATTTTGTGTTCGCCTTGCGCGCCGCCTTCAAAGCGGTCAAAACCGTTTTCAATGCACCACTGCAGTGGCTGGTAGTAGCAGGCTTCAAAGT
>CANFOR010000205.1 GCA_947448675.1 Betaproteobacteria bacterium | reverse complement strand
CTGTGCGCAGCGCTTCGGCGGGGTCGGCGGGGTCGGCGGGGTCGGCATAGTACAGCCGCTCGTACACCTCGTCGGCCAAAATCCAGGTGCCGGTGCTGCGGCAATGTTCCAAAATTTGCTGCTGTTCTGCGCGGCTCAGCGTCCAGCCGGTGGGGTTGTTAGGTGCATTGAGCACCAAAAGCCGCGTGGCAGGCGTTATGGCGGCCAGCAAGGCCGGCAAATCGAGCTGCCAATGCCCGTGCATAGCCTGCAGCGGAACGGCCTTTAAAACCGCGCCCATGATGACCGACTGCTGTACCAGGTTGGGCCAAATCGGCGTTACCACCACCACCTCGTCGCCCGCGTCCACCAAGGCCTGGGTGGCCAGCATAAGGCCGCTGACGCCGCTGGAGGTAATGGCGATGCGCTCGGCACTGATGGGCGCTTGTAGGCTGGCATGCAGGCGCGACATGTAGCGGGCCACCGCCTCGCGCAACTCGGGCAGGCCCAGGTTAAAGTTGTAAAAAGTCTCGCCGCGTGCCAGCGAGGCGGCGGCAGCGTCGCGGATCACCTGGGGCGTGACCTCGTCGCTCTCACCAAACCAAAAGCGCAGCACGTCGCTGCGGCCCAGCGAGGCATTGACAACTTGGCGAATGTGCGAGCCCTCAAGGGCTTGGATACTTTGGCGCATGGGCAGAACTTGGTGGGCCGTTGGCGCGGCGGGTTTGAGGGGGAGCAGCTTCAAAGGCTGCAGTTTACTGGGCGCGGGGTTTAAAGGGCAGGCCTTTGCATTTTGCACGCAGTGTCCTGCTCCACCTGCGCGGCAGGCAGGGTTTTGATGACGCGAAAGCCATAGCCCGAGCCTTCGGCGTCGAACTTCACACCAGGGCTGCCCTGCTGGTCCATCAAGCCCACTACCAGGGGCTGCTGGAACTGGTGGTCAAGCGCCCGCATGGCCCCGGTTTGCGCATAAAAAGTGCCGCTAACGCGCTCCAGTTGTGCGGCGACAGCTACTAAATTTATAGCGTTTGATTTTTCAACCGAGGCCGCGCTGGCCTTCTCTAAAGACTGCGCCAGCAGCTCCACCATGAACTGCATGCGCAGGTGCATGTAGTCGTCAGCGGGCTGCGGATAGCGGCTGCGAAAGGCCTGGACCAAGGCCTCGCTCTGGCTGTTGGGCACATTGGGCATCCAGTCGGCTACGGCCAGCACGCGGCCCACACCGGCCGCGCCCAAGGCTGCGGGTACGCCCAGGGCGTTTCCGTAATAGGTGTAGAACTTGCCGGTAAAGCCGGCCTCGTGCGCGGCCTTCACTAGCAGCGTCAAATCATTGCTGAAGTTGCCGGTAATCACCGCATCGGCACCGCTGGCCTTGATCTTGGCGGCATAGGGCGCGAAGTCTTTGATGCGCAGCAGCGGGTGAAGCTCGTCGCCGACAATGGCCACGTCGGGCCGTTGCACTGCCAGTTGCTTGCGCGCCTCGCGCTGCACGGCCTGGCCAAAGCTGTAGTCTTGGCCAATGAGGTAGACGCCGTTCACGCTGCGGTCGTCTTTGAGCACGCTCATCAAGGCGGCCATGCGCATATTAGCGTCGGCATCAAAACGAAAATGCCAGTAGCTGCATTTCTCGTTGGTAAGCACGGGGTCAACTGCGGCGTAGTTCAAAAAGATCACCCGGCGCTGCGGCTCGCGCGCGTTGTGCTTGTTGATGGCGTCGATCAAAGCCGCCGCCACCGCCGACGAGTTGCCTTGCAAGATGAACTGCGCGCCGTCGTCAATGGCCGAACGCAAAGCCGAGAGCGCCTCTTCAATCTGGCCCTTGCTGTCGTAGCGGTCAAGTTGCAAGGGCCGCGCGCCGCCCACCAGCTTGACGCCGCCGCGCTGGTTAACGCGCTCAACGGCCCAAGCCAGGTTGCGCAACACCGCCTCGCCACCGTTGGCATTGCCGCCGCTCAGGCCCTCGATCAAGGCCATGCGGATCGGTGCTGCGGCGCTGCTGCCCTGCCCTTGTGCCTGCACGCAAACAAAAAAACCTAGGCATGCAGCGATCCATTTCAAGACCCTTGAAGAAAAAATATTCACAACCAAAGCTCCCTTGAAAACCCCATTGCCAACCAAAGCTGCAGGGCATGCGGTGCTCTGCAGTAGAAAGCCGCGAAGTGTAGATGAAACCCATCGCACCCAACCCACTGCCAAGGAGTTTTTATGTTGTACACCCCTGTGATGCGCCGTTCGGTTTTTGGCTCTGAAATTGCGCCCACTTTGCGCGCCCTCGATCGCAATTTTGAGCGCAGCTTCGAGCGCTGGCTCGGCGCAGCCAGCGCAGGCCAAGCCTACCGCTTAGCGCAAGACGACAAGGCCTACACCCTGAGCCTGGACCTGCCCGGTGTTGCCAAAGAGCAGCTCAGCATTGGCATTGAAGGCAGCGTGGTGCGCCTGGCCACCCTGCCCGACGCGCCGCGCAGCTTCAAAGCCGCCTACGAGTTGCCCCAAGAGATCGACGTGGCCAACAGCCAGGCCAAGCTGGAGCACGGTGTGCTCACCTTGACCCTGGTGAAGACCGTCGCGCAAAGCAAACAGCAGTCCTTGGCCATTCACTAAGCCAGCTGGCTTAGCGGGACATTGGCGCGCCTACAAAGCCGGGTTGATGAGGTACTTGGTGCCAGTGCTGCGTTGGCCATAAACGGCCACGGCCTCGGTACCCAGGGCCTCGGCAAGCGACACCTCTTTGGCGTAGTGGCTGGCAAAGGTTGTGGTCAACTCGGCCGCCACGCGTGCTTTGAGTGCTACCAATTTTGCAGCACCGAGTTTTTGCAAATACGGGAACACCAGCCAGCCGCCCATGCCCCAGGCCATGCCAAAGCTGCGGTTGAATTCGGTCGGCCGGGTGTCAAGCCCGCCGTACAAATACACCTGTTTGTGGGTGGTGCTGCCGTAGCGGCTGTACTCTTTGGCGGTGCTGTTCAGCGCCGTTTCCATGCAGGCCAAAATGTGCCCACCCAGGGTGCCGCCGCCGGTGGCGTCAAAGGCCAAGGTAGCGCCGGTGGCCACCAGGGCCGCAGTGAGGTCTTGCGTAAAGCTCGGCAGCGACGCGTCGCACACATACTGCGCGCCCAGGCTGAGCAGCAGAGCCGCTTGTGCGGGCTTGCGCACAATGTTTACCAAGGCGATGCCGTCTTGCTGGCAAATTTTGAGCAGCATCTGGCCCAGGTTGGAGGCCGCTGCGGTGTGCACCAAGGCCATGTGCCCTTCGTGGCGCAGGGTCTCGACAAAGCCCAAGGCCGTGAGCGGGTTCACATAACACGAAGCGCCCTGCGCTGCCGTAGCGCCCGCGGGCAGCAGCAGGCAAGACTCGGCCTTGACGCAGCGGTATTGCGCATACATACCGCCCGCCAGCAGGGCCACGGTTTTGCCCAGCAAGGCTTGGGCGGCGGGCGCGTTGCCTGCAGCCACCACCACGCCCGCGCCCTCATTGCCCACGGGCAAGGCCTGGCCTGCGCGCGCTGCCATACTTTTCATAGCAGCCGGGGGGATTTGCATGCGCAGCACGGTGGCCGCGCCGCTGCCGCTGCTGCTGGCGGTAGACACGTCGGCCGCGCCAAACAGCAGGCCAATGTCTGAGGGGTTGAGCGGCGAAGCCTGTACGCGCACCACCACTTCGTCGGCCGCGGGGGCGGGGGTGTCTACGCTGTGCAGCGAAACTTCGAGCGTGCCGCTGGCGTGAACCAAGGAGCGCAGTTGCAGACCGGTAAATGTTGTCATGGAAGAGTCCTTTGGAAGACCCGCATAATAAGCGCCTACGCCACAGCACGCCCGCCAAAGGAGTCCGCCCTGGGACACGCGCAATACCTGGCCAGCCCGCTGGTCAAGCGCGAGCCGCAATGGATTGTGGAAGTGTTCTCATGCGCTCAGACAGCAGCGCCGACTACGACCTGGCGTTGCAGCTGAGCGCGTCGCCATTGTTTGCCCAAGTGCCGGAAACAACCCTCTGAATAGGCCAAAGCGCTGCGTAGGTAGCTATTTATTTGATAGCTGCTTACGCAGTATTGGCGGGCGTTTCAGGCAACTTTACCTCGCCAACAGGGTCTGAATTGGTTTGTAAGTGGTGAACACTATTGCGTTCAGAAATAACATCAGGCCCTAAGCGCCTGCCCCAACCTCGCCACACCCTCTTCAATCTTTGCCACATCCGCCGTCGCAAAACTCAAGCGTAAAGTAGCGCCGTCGGGCTTGGTGGCGTAGAAGGGCGTGCCGGGTACGAAGGCCACTAGCTTTTCGATAGCGCGTTTGGCGAATGCATTGGCGTCTTGGCTGGCTCCGCCCTGCCCCGTGAGGCGCGTCCAGAAAAACATGCCGCCTTGGGGTTCGCTGAAGCTGAGTGCGTTGCCTAGCTCGCGCTGCAGACAGGCGGCCATGGTGTGGGCGCGTTGGGCGTAGGTGCTGCGCACGGTGGCCAGGGCGGCGTCTATGCGCTGCAGGCCCAGGTAGTGGGCGGCAATGGCTTGGCTGAGGTTGCTGGTGTGGGCGTCGCTGAACTGCTTGCACATCACGGCGTTTGCCAGCAACTCGGGCGGGCCAATCAGCCAACCCACGCGGATGCCGGGGCTGAGCACTTTGCTAAAGCTGCCGCAGTAGGCCAGGTAGTCGCGGCTGCCGGGCACTTGGCTGCTGAGCGCCATCATGCTGGGCGGCGGCGGCGCGCCAAAATACAGCTCGCCGTAAGGGTCGTCTTCCACCACCAGCACTTTGTGTTGCGCGGCCAATTCGAGCACGCGCTTGCGCCGCGCCAGGCTGAGCATGGCGCCGCTGGGGTTGCCAAAGGTGGGGATGAGGTAGACCAGCTTGGGTTTGTGTTCGATGATGAGCTGCTCTAACGCATCGACCTGCACGCCCTCAGCGTCGATGGGCGCGCTGACGATGTCGGCACCGTAGAGCCGAAAACACTGGATGGTGGCCAAAAAGGTGGGGCCCTCGACGATGACTTTGTCGCCGGGGTTGATCATGGTTTTGCCGATCAGGTCGAGCGCTTGCTGGCTGCCGGTGGTGGTAATGATCTGCTCGGGCTGGGCGGCTATGCCTTTGTGCGCCATG
>CANFOR010000204.1 GCA_947448675.1 Betaproteobacteria bacterium | reverse complement strand
ATGACCTGCTCGGCCCGCCTGCCGGTCTACGCACTGCTGATTGGTGCATTCGTGCCGCAGCATGCGGTGGCGGGCGTGTTGGAGCTGCAAGGCTTGGTGCTGTTTGGCTTGTACCTCGCGGGCATCCTCGGCTCGCTGGGCGTGGCCTGGGTGCTCAAACGCTTCACTGCGCAGGGTCGTCAAGTGCGCCCTTTGATGATGGAGCTGCCCAGCTACCACTGGCCCACGGTGCGCAACATCGGCATTGGCCTGTGGCAGCGGGTCGAGATTTTTATGAAGCGCGTTGGCGGCATTATTTTGACGCTCACCATTGCGCTGTGGCTTCTGGCCAGCTTCCCCGGTGCGCCCGCAGGCGCTGCCGAGCCCGCCATCAACTTCAGCATTGCGGGCATGCTCGGCCACGCGTTGGCCTATGTGTTTGAGCCGATTGGTTTTAACTGGCAAATTTGCATTGCCCTGGTGCCCGGCCTGGCCGCGCGCGAGGTGGCCATTAGCTCGCTGGGCACGGTGTACGCGCTCTCGGCCACGGGGGCCGATGTGTCGTCTGCACTAGGGCCGATCATCGCCAAAAGTTGGAGCATGGCCACGGCTTTTTCGTTGATCGCTTGGTATGTGTTTGCGCCGCAATGCATGGCGACTTTGGCTGCGGTCAAGCGCGAAACCGGAGGCTGGAAAATGCCTTTGGTGATGGCGGCCTATTTGTTTGGTTTGGCCTATGTGGCTTCGTTCATTACGTACCGGGTGTCACTGGGCTTTGGGCTGGGCTAGAGCATTGGCAGTGCGTTGCAGCTTAACGCATAGTTGCTTGACTGCGGCCTAGCCTTGGGTACGCGCCCACTACAGAGTTGGTAGAGTAATCTCTCAATGGGACCGGGCTTTGGGGTGAACGGCGAGAGTCTTCACTGGCGCTAGCGGCCTTCCGACCAATAGCTCAGTGGTTCTCTTTAGCGTGGTTGATCGAATACCTGGGTATCTCCACCACCACATTGCTCTGCGCCAAAAACGCCTGGCAACTCAAGCGCGAATGCGGCTCCAGGCCCCAGGCGCGGTCGAGCAGGTCTTCTTCGTTTTCATCGAGCTCGTTGAGCGAGGCAAAGCCTTCGCGCACGATGATGTGGCAGGTCGTGCAGGCACAGCTCATGTCGCAGGCGTGCTCGATGTTGATGTGGTTCTCTAGCAAGGCTTCGCAGATGCTGGTGCCTGCGGGCGCGCTGATTTCTGCGCCCTGCGGGCAGTATTCAGAGTGCGGCAAAATTTTGATAATCGGCATTAAAGACTCTCTAGCGTTCTACCCGCCAAAGCCTGGCGAATACTGTGGTTCATACGCGCGGCGGCAAAGGCTTCGGTGCCATTGGCCAGGGCTTTGCTGGCAGCTTCTATTTGCGCTGGATCGTGGCTAGCGGCAGCCGTGTTATGCAGCGTTTGCATAAGCTGGGCCAGCGTAGTGCGCTCTGCTTCTGATAGCAAGTCACCATCGACAGCCAGTGCGCTTTGGGTGGCCATCAGCATGCGGTCAGCATCAAGCTTGGCCTCGGCCAAAGCGCGTGCCGCCATATCTTGTGCAGCGGTGCTAAAACTGTCTTGCAGCATTTTGGCAATTTGTTCGTCTGAGAGGCCATAGCTGGGTTTGACGCTGATGTGCGCCTCTACGCCACTGCCCTGCTCTTTGGCAGCCACGCTCAGCAAACCGTCGGCGTCCACCGTAAACGTAACGCGAATGCGCGCCGCACCAGCGGCCATCGGCGGTATGCCACGCAGCTCAAAGCGGGCCAAGCTGCGGCAGTCTGCCACCAAGTCGCGCTCGCCTTGCACCACGTGCAGGGCCAGGGCGGTTTGCCCATCTTGGTAGGTGGTGAAGTCCTGCGCCATGGCGGTGGGGATGGTTTGGTTACGCGGCACAATGCGCTCGACCAAACCACCCATGGTCTCCAGGCCCAGCGAGAGCGGAATCACGTCGAGCAGCAGCAAGTCATTGCCCGGGTTATTGCCCGCGAGCTGGTTGGCTTGAATCGCCGCGCCCAGGGCCACTACTTCGTCGGGGTTTAAATTAACCAGCGGCTCGCTACCAAAAAAGTTGGCCACCGCGCGGCGCACTTGCGGCATGCGTGTCGAGCCGCCCACCATGACCACGCCTTTGACATCGACCTTGTCCAGCTGCGCATCACGCAGGGCTTTGCGCACAGCGCTCATGGTGCGCGCAGTCAAAGCGGCTGTGGCAGCTTCAAAGTCGGCAATTTTTACCTCTAATGGGCCAAAAACCCATTCTGGATGCGCGTGGATAGCTATGGATTGTGTAGCATTGCTAAGCCCCGACAAAGCCTCTTTGCATTGCCGCGCAGCGTTTTTAGCAGCGGTTTTTTGCGCGGATGTGTCGGCGGTTTTGCCCAGTTTTTGCAAGGCCCACGCGGCCAAGGCGTGGTCGTAATCATCGCCGCCCAAGGCCGAGTCGCCACCTGCGGCCAGCACTTCAAACACGCCTTGACTGAGCCGCAAAATTGAAATATCAAAAGTACCGCCGCCCAGGTCATACACCGCATACACGCCCTCGGCGGCGTTGTCCAGGCCGTAGGCAATCGCCGCTGCCGTGGGCTCGTTGATGAGCCTCAGCACGTTGATGCCCGCGAGCTGGGCCGCGTCTTTGGTAGCCTGGCGCTGGGCGTCGTCAAAGTAGGCTGGCACGGTAATCACCGCGCCAAACAGGTCGTCGTTAAAGCTATCTTCCGCGCGCTGGCGCAGCGTGGCCAAAATCTCGGCACTGACTTCTACCGGCGACTTCAAGCCCTGCTGGGTTTGCACCATGACCATGCCGCCTTGGTCCACCAAGGCATAGGGCAAGAGGCTGGCGTTGGCCACGTCGGCCAAGCCACGGCCCATCAGGCGCTTCACTGATGCTATGGTATTGCTAGCTGCCAACGCACTGTTTTCGGGCGTCTCCAGGGCCTTCCACCCGATAGCGCGTTGCGTACCCGCGCCGTAGCGCACGACCGATGGCAAGAGCACCCGGCCATCTTCAGCGGGCAGGCATTCGGCTACACCGCTGCGCACAGCTGCCACTAAAGAATGGGTGGTGCCCAGGTCGATGCCCACCACCACGCGCCGCTGGTGCGGCTGGGGCGATGCGCCGGGTTCAGAAATTTGCAGCAAGGCCATGGGGGTTTAGGTTTCTAGCAAGTCGGCACGCGAGCGCACCTCGTGGGTAAAGCGCTGCACAAACATCAGGCTGCGCACCACCTGTGCGGCGGCTTTTGGTTGATCTTCATTGTCGAGCAGTTGCTCGCATTTTTGTAGCGCCTCACGCATATATTCATTGGCTTGTACGAGGATGGCGTCTATTTCCGCAGCGCCAGAAGCCTCGTCTAGTGCTTCGCGCCATTCAATTTGCTGCATTAAAAACGCAGCTGGCATGGCGGTGTTGTTTTCGGCCTGGATCGGCGCGCCGCGCAGCTCGCACAGGTAGGCTGCGCGCTTCAAAGGGTCTTTGAGTCGCTGGTAAGCCTCGTTGATGCGTACGCTCCACTGCAGGGCCACGCGCTGCGCGGAAGCGCCTTGCGCGGCAAATTTGTCAGGGTGGGCCTCACGCTGCAGCTCTTTCCAGCGCGCGTCCACCGCCGCGCGGTCTTGCGCAAATTGGGGCACAAGACCAAATAGCTCAAAGTCGGTGGATTGAAGGGTCGTCACTTTTGCAAACTTACCGAGCACCGCGCAAGCCGCTGGGCAGCTGCGCAGTGGCCCTAGACACGAAAAGATTCACCGCAGCCACAGCGGTCGCGCTCATTGGGGTTGAGGAACTTAAAGCCCTCGTTCAAACCCTCGCGCACAAAGTCCAGCTGAGTGCCTTCGATATAGGCCAAACTCTTGGGGTCGACCAAGACTTTGACGCCATGGTCTTCAAACACGATGTCTTCAGGTGCCAGCTCGTCGACGTATTCGAGCTGGTAGGCCAGGCCCGAGCAGCCCGTGGTTTTGACGCCCAGGCGCACACCCACACCCTTGCCGCGCTTAGCAAGGTAGCGGGTTACGTGGCGGGCAGCAGCGTCGGTGAGGGTAACGGACATAATTTTTCTCGCCGGTCAGGCTGAGTTTGTCGAAGGCTTCAACGCGCTCAGGCTGAAGGGGTTTTAGTGGGTGGCAGCAGCCGCTGGAGCGTGGCGGGCTTTGTAGTCGTTCACGGCAGCTTTGATGGCGTCTTCGGCCAAGATCGAGCAGTGAATTTTGACGGGTGGCAGGGCCAGCTCTTCGGCGATTTGGCTGTTTTTGAGCGCAGCCGCTTGGTCCAGGGTTTTGCCCTTGACCCATTCGGTCACCAGCGAGCTCGACGCAATGGCCGAGCCGCAGCCATAGGTTTTAAAGCGCGCGTCTTCGATAACGCCAGTCAGCGGGTTGACCTTGATTTGCAACTTCATTACGTCGCCACAAGCGGGCGCGCCGACCATGCCGGTGCCAACCGTGTCGTCGCCTTTTTCAAAGCTGCCGACGTTGCGGGGGTTTTCGTAGTGGTCTACGACTTTTTCAGAATAAGCCATGATTAATTCCTTTCGTCAAACTCGTGTCTTTTCCAGTGACATCGTCGAACCGGCTTTGCCGGGCCACTGGTGTTGCCCCCTTGAGGGGGAGGCGGCGCAAGCCGCTTCGGGGGTGGGCCATTAATGTGCAGTCCATTGGATGGACGAAATGTCTACGCCGTCTTGGTACATCTCCCACAGGGGCGACAGGTCGCGCAACTTGGCGACGTTGTGCTTGATGGTGGAGATGGCAAAGTCGATTTCTTCTTCGGTGGTCCAGCGGCCAATCGTCATGCGCAAACTGCTGTGGGCCAGCTCGTCGCTGCGGCCCAGGGCGCGCAGCACATAGGAAGGTTCCAGGCTGGCCGAGGTGCAGGCCGAGCCGCTGGAAACGGCGATGTCCTTGATCGCCATGATCAGGGATTCGCCTTCGACGAAATTGAAGCTCATGTTGAGGTTATGCGGCACCCGGTGGTCCATGTCACCGTTGATGTAGACCTCTTCCATGGTCTGAAGGCCCTGCATCAGGCGGTCGCGCAGCATGCGGATGCGCTCGTTTTCGCCCGCCATCTCCTCGCGGGCGTAGCGGAACGCCTCGCCCATGCCGACGATCT
>CANFOR010000203.1 GCA_947448675.1 Betaproteobacteria bacterium | reverse complement strand
GTTGTGCCGCTGATTCAGACTACGAAAATGCAAGAAAACCGTTACCAAGGAAATGCTATCGCCTACATTGCTTGACTATGTGGGAAGTCCCTGTAAGGGTTAGGCATCACTGCGCGCACGACCTGTTTGTTTGAATACTTGCGCTGAGTACTTGCTTCAATGCACGCTTTCGTGCCCATTCTGCGCCCGTCAATACGTCATCGACAAGCCAAACACCATTGATCATGCGGAGGTTGATCTTGTCTATCCACTCCTCCGTATGGTTGCGATTTGTATCGGTATAGCGCAATGCAATGTCGCATCGCGCCGACGCTCCTTGAATACGGCACAGCTTGACTTGTGCGTGCTGTGCTCCGTCTGCGAGGGACCATAAAAGATCGCCTTCGATTGAGGGAGGACCCTCACAGCGGGACTCTTCTTCTATTCTCGAGGCTCTGTGCAGCAAGTTTCTCAGTGCGGGGGTGGTTAGCTCCAGGAGCAAGCCCATTCTCGAGCGCTTTGGCAGACCTCCAGCTCCGAGAGGTTCATAGGCCTGAAGGACTGATGCTGATGTTGCCTCCGGACTTGATGGGACTCCAGCGCTCGGCTGATGCAAGAGCGCTGCGAGTGTGAGGGCGACGAGACGTTTCATTGCCGCGAGGGTCGTTTGTGAGGCTTAACGAATAGCGTTTATCTGCCGAAAGGCCGACGTTGAAGAAACCAAAATTGCCTCCTGAGGCAGATAAACCGTGTTGGACTGAACCGCCCCAGGTGGCGGCGATAGGGCAGTGTAAGCTTTAGAGCATTGATATAGACCGCAAAACCTGCGGTATAAAAACGACGTTGCGGTTTAAATCATTCATTAAAATCCTTAAAAACCCAATGGCAACAAGGGTTTAGGCTACTGCACTACACAAAAAAACAGTTATAAAAATTCCATGAAACCCGGCACCGTTCCCAGCAAGCCCATGCGGCTTTTGGATCCGATGCACGCGCACATTCGTTACAAGCACTGTAGCCTGGGCACTGAAAAAACCTACCTGTATTGGGTGAAATTTTTCATCCGTTGGCATGGGCGCAACGGTGCCATGCGGCACCCGCGTGACTACTGCAGGTGGGTGCTGACATTCGTACAGTGCAAAAACTGTTAGGCCATTCTGACGTGGCCACCACCACGGTCTACCCGCATGTGCTCCAGGCGGCGGCGGGTGGCACGGCCAGCCCGCCGGACGCACTCACAAGCGCAGCATAATGAGCGCATGAAATTCCTCCACACTATGCTGCGCGTTGGCAATCTCCAGCGTTCGATCGATTTTTACACCCAGGTTTTGGGCATGCAGTTGCTGCGCACCACCGACAGACCGGAGCAACAATATTCACTGGCTTTTGTGGGCTATGGCAGCAACCCCGAGCATGCAGAGATCGAGCTGACCTACAACTACGGCGTAGACGCTTATGTGCAGGGCACGGCTTTTGGCCACTTGGCCCTGGGCCTGCCCGACATTTACGCCGCCTGCGAGCGCATTCGCGCCCAGGCCGCGCAGTTTGGCGGGGCCATTGCGCGTGAGCCCGGCCCGGTGAAGGGCGGCAACACCGTCATCGCTTTTGTCACCGACCCAGACGGCTACAAGATTGAATTGATCGAGCGGGCTGACTAAATGGGCTCACTGCCACCAAAGCATTGCTGTGGAAACGGGTGCAAGTTTTGTCTGCTTTTGGTGCTCGCTAAATTTTAGTTAGCTACTATTTTTATAGCTTCCAACGCATATTTCACGCGCCTTTTAGCCCGTTTCACCTCTGCAGCGCAGCCGCTTCGCGGGCCAGCGCGGTAATGCGCGGCCAGTCGCCTTGGGCCAGGGCGTCGGCGGGCACGAGCCAGGAGCCACCGACGCAGGCGACGTTGGGCAGGGCTAAAAATTCGCTGGCGTTGTGCGGCGTGACGCCACCGGTGGGGCAAAACAGCACGTCGGCAAACGGCCCGCCCCAGGCTTTGAGCATGGGGATGCCACCGGCTTGCAGCGCGGGGAAAAACTTGAGCTGGCGGTAGCCGTCTTCCAGCGCCATCATGATCTCGCTGCCGGTGGCCACGCCGGGCAGCAGGGGCAGGCCCAGGCTGCGGCAGGCTTGGCCCACGGCGCTGGTGTAGCCGGGGCTCACGGCAAACTGTGCACCGGCGCGCTGGGCGGCTTGGGCCTCGGCCACGGTGCGCACCGTGCCAACCCCGGCCACGGCTTCGGGCACTGCTTTGGCAATGGCTTCAATGCATTGCAAGGCTACGGGGGTGCGCAGCGTGACCTCGAGCATGCAAATACCGCCTGCCACCAAGGCCCGCGCCAGGGGCACGGCATGCGCCACGTCGTGCAGCACGATGACGGGGATGACGGGGGCGCTTTGCATGACTTGCAAGGCGGTGGGTTTTAATGCCAGATTTACAGCCATGTGCAGGCTCCTTCTTCGGCGCTGAGCGCGTTGCGCCGCTGCGCGGCAAATAAATTGCGGCCGATGCCCAGGCCATTGGCCGCGCGCTGCGCAGGCGGCATGGTGGCCAAGGGGCGGGCCTCCCATTCGGCCTGCGGCACCAGGGCCTGCAAGGTGCCTGCAATCGCGTCTAAACGGATCACGTCGCCGTCTTGCACGCGGGCCAGCGGGCCACCGGCCAAGGCCTCGGGCGAGACGTGGATGGCCGCTGGCACTTTGCCCGAGGCGCCGCTCATGCGCCCGTCGGTGACCAGGGCCACCTTGAAGCCTTTGCCTTGCAGCACGGCCAGCGGCGGTGTGAGTTTGTGCAGCTCGGGCATGCCATTGGCTTGCGGGCCCTGCCAACGCACCACACAGACCACGTCGTGGTTGACCTCATGGTTTTTGAAGGCGGCGAGCAGTTCTTCTTGCGAGTTAAACACCCGCGCTGGGGCTTCGATGATGTGGCAATCGTCGGGCACGGCCGAGGTTTTGATGACGCTGCGGCCGAGGTTGCCTTGCAGCAGCTTGAGGCCACCTGTAGGGCTGAAAGGCTTGCCAGCTGTGCGTAGCACGCTATCATCTTTAGAGCGGCCAGGGTCACTCCAGGCAAGCTTTTGGCTTGGCTCTGTGCTGCTGGGCGTGCTGCTCGTGCTGGCTACGCTGACTGTGTTTGCAGCGCCAGACAAGGCCGCGCCCGGAATGCGCGTGAACTCGCGGATGCTGCTGCGCACGGTGAGCACGTCGGCGTGCATCAGGCCGGCGTCGAGCAGTTCGCGGATCACGTAGCCCGGCCCGCCTGCGGCTTGAAACTGGTTTACGTCGGCGCTGCCATTGGGGTAGACGCGGGCCAAGAGCGGCACCACGTCAGACAGGGTAGCAAAGTCGTCCCAGTCGATGAGGATGCCCGCCGCCCGCGCCACCGCGACCCAGTGGATCAAGTGGTTGGTCGAGCCACCAGTGGCCAGCAAAGCGGCCATGGCGTTGACGATGGCGCGCTCGTCAACGATGTGGCCAATCGGCTTGAAAGCGGCTGGGTCGGCGCATTGCAGCACGGTGCGCACCGCCTCGCGGGTGAGCTCGGCGCGCAGGGCATTGCCGGGGTTGACAAAGGCCGTGCCGGGCACGTGCAGGCCCATGGCTTCGAGCAGCATTTGGTTGCTGTTGGCGGTGCCGTAAAAGGTGCAAGTGCCCTCGGCGTGGTAGGCCTGGCTCTCGGCCTGTAGCAGTTCGGTGCGGCCCACCAGGCCTTGGGCGGCTTGCTCGCGTACCTTGGCCTTGGCGTTGTTGGGCAGGCCGCTGGTCATGGGGCCAGCGGGCACAAAAACCATGGGCAAGTGGCCAAAATGCAGCGCGCCAATGAGCAGACCGGGCACGATTTTGTCGCACACGCCCAGCAAGAGCGCGGCGTCGAACACGTCGTGGCTCAGTGCAATGGCGGTGGCCTGGGCGATCACGTCGCGGCTGAAGAGGCTCAGCTCCATGCCTGCGGTGCCTTGGGTGACGCCGTCGCACATGGCAGGCACGCCACCGGCCACTTGTGCGGTAGCACCGTGCTGGCGTGCCTCGGTTTTGATGAGCTCGGGGTAGTGCGCGTAGGGCGCGTGGGCCGACAACATGTCGTTGTAGGCGGTGACGATGCCGATGTTGGGCGCTTTGTGCGCCACCACCTTGAACTTGCTGCTGGGCTGCGTGGCAGCGTCGGGGTAGCGCGGCGTGGCCCGGGCTTTGTCGGGCTCGGGCATGGCCGCCAAGGCGTGCGCTACGTTGGCGCAGCCCATGCGGTCTACCCCGCGCTCACGGCTGGCGTCGGCTTGTAGCTGCTGTAAATAGGCGCTGCGGGTGGTTGCGCTGCGCTGGCGGATGCGCGCAGTCAGCGCGACCAAGGTGGGGTGGGGTGTCATAGCAAGCCGTAACCAAATTACAGCTTGCATGGTAACGCGAAAGCCCCAGTGCGTGCAGGCAAAAAGTTACCAACAGGTTACCAAGCCAGGGCCTGCGATAGCCCGGGCGAATGCGCAATTACTGCAGCGTGACTTCGACGCGGCGCGCCTGGGCATTGCTGCCCGTGCCTTGCATTTGCTCGGGCTTTTTGAGTTCCAGCTTGTCTTCAGCTACGCCCAAGGCCTTGAGCGCGGCAGCCACACCCAGCGCGCGTTGCTTGGCCAGCTCAGCGTTGATGGCAGCGTCGCCGGTGTCGTCATGAAAGCCGCTCACCACGGCCTTTTTGCCCGCCGCCACACCCTTGACCACGTCGGCTAATGCCTCGGTAGCGCCAGCGGCCAAGTCGGCCTTGCCACTGGCAAAGTAAAACTTGACCACACCGTTTTCAACCACCACGCTGGCTGCGTCGCTGGCCACAGCGGCAGGAGTCGTTGGGGCCGCTGCCGCGGACACCGCCACCGGCTTGGCCGCAGGCTGCACCAGGTTGCGGGTGTAGATGGCCACGCCAATCACCAAGCCCACCACCAAGGCAATCACGCCAAAAACTACGCCCAGGGCGATGCCCGTGCTGTCATCATCTTGAGAAAACATTGTGAAAACTCCAATAAAACTATTGCATTGAAACCTATAGATTGTAAAGTGGCGGCTCTAACTAACCCCAAGGAGCTTGCTATGCAACACCCCCACACCCGCGCCAGCCTGCTGGCACTGGCCTTACTCGGTCTTGCTGGCTGCAG
>CANFOR010000202.1 GCA_947448675.1 Betaproteobacteria bacterium | reverse complement strand
TCACCATGTAGCCGCCATTCGGATGTGCCCCCACACCTGGTGTGCCCGTAATGGGCTGTACTGGCGAAGTTGTGTAGACGGCAACAGGAGAGTTAGTTCCGGTTAAATCAAATTTCCACATGGTGCCGTTCAAATCCCCTGCGTAAGCAATATCCGCGGAACCATCGCCATTGGTATCGATTAATTGCGCGTTAAACAGGCCGTTGATATTGGTTGCGCTGCCGCTGGTGCCCGCTTGAAGTGCTCGGATAAGTTGCCCAGTGTTCGCATTTGCAATGTACAAATATGCTTTGTAGTCCCCGGTGTCGTTATAGCCATTGCCAAAGACTGCAATGTCGGTCACCGTCGTGCCGCTTTTCAATTTATCAATAATAGGAGTTCCGTAGCTGTAGCCCAAATTGGCGTAACTCGTGCTCGCACTAGAAGCACCGTTGTACTTAATGGCCGATGGACTAATCTCCCATAAAGCCTTAGTTGCAGCATCGGCCTCGCTGCTAGCGGTTAGGCCCGAGCTGCCCGTAACATCTAAAGCGTAAATGCCTTTGCCACCACCGCCCAAACTTCCTACCAAAATGCGTTTTGTGGCGGAAGCAATGTTACCGATAGTGATTTGCCCGTCTACAAAATAGTCGTGCACGTAAGGGTCTGTGCTCAAGTTCTTTAATTTAGAAATTAACATCGACGGCACGTATGCCCAGCGCTCATCGCCCGTGTCCGCATTAATAGCGTGCATCATGCCGTCGTTGGCACCTACAAAAATAGTCGGGTTCGTTGCATCGGCAACGTAATATGGCCGCGAATGCACCACATCACCCATAGCTGAGGCCCGTTGGCGAAAGAGTGCGCCCGTCGGTTTCTCGTTGCTGCGATCACCACGCAAATAGTCAACTACTGTCGAGGTGTTATTAACGGTTGCCAAGGATGTCTGTTGTGCAGTCGAGAGATTAGCCCAGCGAAACGCAATTTTGCTGCCATTATCTTTCAATGTAGCTATGTAGCGCCCGGTATCAAAATTTTGTGCCGTAATATGAGCTGCGGCACCGCCACTCCAGCGCTCTGCTCCGAGGTTGACCGTGCCATCGCTTGCCACAGGGTAGGCATATAAATTACCATCCCAAAATTGCTTTTGGTATTCAGCTCGAAACAATACTTCTGTGTTACCCCGCAAATCGTAATTAGTTACGTCATCTTGCGCTACATAACCAATGGGCGCTAGGTTTGGCGTAAAGGGCGTAATAGCCAAAGAGTACTTAATACCGAATGCAGATAGCACGAGTATTGCACTTGACACTGCAATGGATTTCCAAGATGGTTTAAACATGGGGGTCCTGGTATTTAGCAACTTTTCACGCTGTATATGGTTTGCACATATTTAAGGGCGCTGCGTGCGCTCTGTCCACGTGCGGTAATGCGGAACATATTGACCTGGCTGCAGCCCGAAGATGCGCGCCCCGTATTGCCTTGATTGCTTCCCAACAAGCGGCTGTTTTGCGCCAGCAACTCAATAAAGTAGCGCTGCGTACCATCGTTGTTAACAGACTGTGAAGTGGTGTCGTCCCACGCCATGGTCAAAGGGGCTTGCGGATTTGCTATTGGATATAAATGCGGCGTGGCTGCAGATCGCGTCGTAAAGCCTGCGTTAGAAAAATTGTTACCTGTGCTTAGCCAGTCTTCTGCTGTAGCCATGGCAACTTCAGCTTTGTTCAAAGCCACATTTTCAAACTGGGAGTTAGCGGCCATTTTCGACTGCCCACCTGAGTTGTTCATGGCGGCAATTGCCGTAATGAGGATAACCACTAAAACCAATAAAGCAATAATGAGAGTAGCCCCGCTTTGGCGGGTATTGCAGGGAAGATATTGTGCGCGGCGCATAAGCTTACCGTGGATGGTTGCGTATTTGCACCACGGTGCTAAATACTTGCCGTTGATACGCATCATTGGCTGTAGTAGTTAAATCGCCAATTGTGTAGGTAGTGGTGTTGCTGTAGCCTGGCTCGGGCGTGCTGCTGCGGGCAATAAAGCCAATGCGCACTGCAGCTACAGAATCCCACGCCGAATTCAAAGCCGCACCAGCAGCAGGCATATAAGAGCCCCCGGCCAACGTGTTGACATACTGGGTATTGCCAGCGGTGTCGAGCACTGCATATTGCACTTGGAAGTGTTCAATGCCGCTGGCCACCAAGGTCCGGGTCATAGACCCCGTGCTGTCCAAGACCAGGCGATACAAAGCTGGAACCAAGGGCACCTCTGTCGAGGCCGTGGTAAATGGACTCACATAGTACACATAGGTCTGCAATGGAAAATAACCGAGTGCTGTGGACACAAAAGTAGGCGTAGCAGTACCACGAAAAGGCTCGCCCTGCGCATAGGTAGATGCAAAATACACTGTCCCACTATTTAGCACTGTAGTTGATGTGTCGGCCACATGGCGAATGACCAAAATATCTTCTCCAGCAACTACATTGGCTGTCGGTATGCAGTTTGCCGAATACGGGTTGGCATTGTTGCTACCCCACACCGCCTGCTTCAGGTACGACACAAAGCTTCCGGCAGCAGCGCCCGTTTCTAGGCATTCATTGGTAAGCGCGCCTAGACCGGCGCGCGGTGCGTCAGGGTCTGCAGTTGTAAAGGCTCGGTTACCCGCATGCAGCAACTCGTGGCGCAACTCATTGATGGCATAACGCCCATTGATCTGCAAGTCGCTCACGCGGTCATTCGTATTGGAATGGCTGGCGTTATTGGCCATCAACAAGAGCAACCCCGCAACGATGACCAAACCCAGGGCAATCGAAACCATGAGCTCAATGAGCGTAAAGCCGTGCGCCTCCTGCCTTCTGCTTGCACTACTTCGTATGCGGATATTGAGGACTCGTTTCATGGCGAAGTTTTTATCAGCCGAGTAGTTACGTAGGTAGCAGTAACGGTGGCCGTGGAAGTATTGTTCGCAATGCTGCCCATCCGCTCTTGCCAGGTAAGAGTGAAGGTGGCCGATGTGAGGTTGGGCGTTGCAGCCAATTGGGCGGTAGTCACCGACCAGCTACTTTGCGGCAGGGCTGCGGCTACAGCGGCTTGCCACACCGCTAAATCGTAAGTCATTAAGTCCGCTCCAGAACAAGTGCTGGTAGTACAGTCTTTGTTTAGTGCAGGGGCTGTGCTGCTTAGCGCAACGTCGTAGCCATTGGCGTTGGGAAAATTGATCTCCATGCGTTGGCCCAAATCGTCGGCCAAAAATACCGCTTGGCCACGGTATTTACCCGCTTGGTTGGCCCGCAGCGAAAAGGCCTGCAAGCCCACTACGCCAAACAGGCCCAGGGTGATTATCATCAAGGCGACCAAAACCTCGATCATCGAGAAACCGGCTTGCTTTGTGCGCTGCAGAGCACGCGCTTGCAACCTATTCATTTAGAAATTCCACCGCTGGGGGCAATGCTAAACGTGCGCGTTGCGGCACCGCTTGCCGACAAAGTCAGTGCGGCTGTACCGCCCGCACCTTGCGAACCATTGGCATTAAAGCGAATCACTGCAGCGGCCGAAGTAAGTGTCAACGCTCCATTCAAGGGTGCTTGTACTTTGCTCGGATTGGGTATGGCAGCCGTGCTGGCATCACAAGCGCCATCTCCATTGTCGTCAACACAGACCAACCAACCGGCGTTCCAACTCATAGTGCCACCACAATCTGTGCCTGCAGCATTTCGCACGCAAATCAAAGCCCGGGTATTGCGCTTGATGGCTTCGCTACGTGCAAAATTAAGATCACTAAGCAACTGCGATTGCACTGTGCGCAAGCGAGTGTTGGCTAGATATTGATTAAATGACGGCGCGGCCACCACCGCCAAAATTGCTGCAATAGCGATGACGACCATCAACTCAATCAGGGTTACACCCTTGGAGGAAGTTACTTGGATCACGTGGGAAACGAGAACTGCAAGAAGTGCAGCCTAGAAATATAGTAATAAATGACTAAATTTAAAAAATTTATATGATTGATCATCATCGCATGAAATATTCATTTTGCGCTCAAGGCACAAAAAAATACGCCCTTACTGCGTAAAAATACCGACTTTAGCGGGCGGTTTGAAAACAAAAATATCAGCATCCAGAGCAAGATTAGTTTGCAACTGGCTAAAGCGCAGCACCGATTTCTGCCCGAAGCTGTCCAAAATTTCCAGCACCGCCAGCTCCTCGCCCTTAAAGCCAACGCGGATGCCGATCACTTGGCTGTCGCTGGCGCGCGGCGCACCGTTGACCCATTGCAGGCCGTCTTTGTCGGGGGCGTTGCTGAGCAAAAAGTCTGCTTGCAGCGCCTTAAGGTCGGGCGCGGTGGCAATCAGGGCGATGGGGGTGGAGCCCAGGGCCTGCGCTTGTTTGCGGGCGGTGACTTGGTTCAGGTCTACATCGTAGAGCCACAGGGTTTGGCCGTCCGCCACAATGGTTTGCTCGAAGGGTTTTTGGTAGACAAACCGAAAATGCTTGGGCCGTTGAAACTCAAAGCTGCCGCTGGAATTTTTCACGCGCAGCGCTTGGCCTTCTTTGGGTGGCGGCGTGACGGTTTGGCTGAACTGGGCCTTGCCGCTGCGCGTATTTTTGAGAAAGCCCTCTAGCGACTCTAGGCCTGTAGCGCCCGCCAATACTGCGTTTGCAGCTATTAAAAATGTAGCAATCAATTTGCAAGAGGGCATAAAACTCATTCGTTGCGCGCGGGCACCAAGATGTCGCGCTGGCCGTTGGTGCTCATGGCGCTGACCAAGCCCGCCTTCTCCATGTCTTCCACCAAACGGGCGGCGCGGTTATAGCCAATTTTCAAATGCCGCTGCACCAGCGAAATGCTGGCTTTGCGGTTTTTCAAAACTACTTCAACGGCTTGGTCGTACATGGGGTCTTTTTCTCCAACGCTTTCTCCATCAACGCCCGACCCCTCTTCGCCGTCTACCGCGCCGCCTTCTAAAACGCCTTCGATGTAGTTGGGCTCGCCCTGCTGCTTGAGGTAGGCCACCACGCGGTGGACCTCGTCGTCGCTCACAAAAGCGCCATGCACGCGGATCGGGAAACCGGTGCCGCTGGGCATGTAGAGCATGTCCCCCATGCCCAGCAGCGCCTCGGCGCCCATCTGGTCGAGGATGGTGCGGCTGTCGATCTT
>CANFOR010000201.1 GCA_947448675.1 Betaproteobacteria bacterium | reverse complement strand
GCTGGCGGGCACGGCAGGGCCGACGCCAAAACCGTGGTTGAAAAAGCAGGCCACCGAAACCGGTTGCAAGTCTTCCAGCGGTTTGTAGGGCAGCTTGGGGTAGGTATAGGGGTAGATCGAGATGCACGAGGACGGCGTGAGCAGCATCGAGCTGCCATCGGCCGGGCTGTCTTTGAGCGTGGTCACGGCAATTTGCCCGCCCGCACCGGGTTTGTTCTCGACCACCACGTTGTTGGCGTAGCCGCTGCGCAACTTGTCGGCAATGCGGCGCGACAGTGCGTCACTGGTGCCGCCGGGGGGGAAGCCGCACAAAATGCGTGCCAAATCGGGCGTGCTTTGTGCCAAGCTGGGCAGGCCCAAACCCATGCTGCCAGCGCCCACTGCGGCGGCGGCTGCAGTACCCAAAAAATTGCGTCGATTGCTCATAAATGTCTCCGGTGTGGTCAAAAAAATAGCAAGTGAAAAGTGGCTGTTGTACCGCTGCGTTAGCGCGGCGCCATGCGCAGTGCACCGTCGAGGCGAATCACTTCGCCGTTCAAATGCCCGTTGCTGACGATATGGCAAGCCAGCTGGGCAAACTCCAGGGGTTTTCCCAGGCGTGGCGGAAAGGGGATCGAGGCCGCCAGCGAGGCCTGCACCGGCTCGGGCAGTTGCTGCATCAGGGGCGTGGCAAACAGGCCGGGCGCTACCGTGCAGACGCGGATGCCGTGCTGGGCTAGGTCGCGCGCCATCGGCAGGGTCATGCCCACCAAGCCGCCCTTGGAGGCGCTGTAGGCCTGCTGGCCGACCTGCCCGTCAAACGCGGCCACCGAAGCGGTGAACAGCATCACGCCGCGCTCGCCCGCTTCGCCCTCGGCTGTGAGGGGCGCGAGCTTGGCGCAGGCGGCGGCAAACAAACGGCTGATGTTGTAGCTGCCGATCAGGTTGACGTTGACGACGCGGGCAAAGTCTTCCAGCGGCGCGGCATTGCCGTCTTTACCCACGATGCGCTTGGCACTGCCAATGCCCGCCACGTTCATCAAGATGCGCGCTGGGCCCTGGGCGGCTGCAGCTCGGTCCAGGGCAGCCACCACGCTGTCGGTGTTGGTAATGTCGCAGTGGCAGGCCAGGGCGCGGCCCGCGCCCCACTGCGCGTTGATGTCGGCGGCCACCTGTTCGGCCAAGGCCATGTTCACGTCACACACCGCCACCTTGGCACCCAGGCGGGCCAGCTCGCGTGCCGTGGCCTCGCCCAAGCCCGATGCGCCGCCGGTGACGATGGCTGCCCGTCCTTGAATTTGCATAGCGTTTTCCTCTGAAAAAATTAGGCTTGTGGCTTGGCAATGCCGGGTGCACTGCCGTCGTGCAAGGCGTTGACCAAGGCATCGCGCTGCTTGAGCACGGCGCGTTGGTTGATCGAGCCTTTGTCGGTCACCTCGCCCAGGTCGATCGAGGGCGGCGTGGTGAGAATGAGCGCCCGGGCAATGCGCGTGGCGCTGCCCGTGGCACTCTGGGCCAAGGTGTTGACCAAGCTCTGCAGCCATGCCTGGACCGGCGCGCTGGCCGCTACCTCGGCCAGGCTGGCCTGGGCAGGCAAGCCGCTCAAACCGCGCAGCGCTGTGGTGGGGAAGAGCATGGCCCCGACCTCTTTGAGGTTGAGCCCAGTGAGCACCGCGTCTTGCACATAGGGCGCGCCTGCCGCAATGATCTTGCCGCGCAGCGGGCCCACGCTGACAAAGGTGCCGGTGGCCAGTTTGAAGTCTTCGGCAATGCGGCCGTCAAAGCGCAGGCCTTGGTGCATGTCGTTGGGGTCGATCCAGAGCACGGCGTCACCGCTGCAAAAAAAACCCTCGGAGTCGAACGACTCTTGCGTAGCCTCGGGGTTGCGCCAGTAACCCGGCGTGATGTTGGGCCCGCGGTAGCGCACCTCGGTTTTGTCGCCCATAGGCACCAGCTTGAGTTCGAGGCCGGGCGCGGGCAGGCCCAGGTCGCCCGCCTTGGAATGCGGCGTGGTGACAAACAAACCAAAAGGGCCAGACTCCGTCATGCCCAGGCCCGCCGTCATGACCACGCGCTCGCCGTACTCGTGCTCGGCACTGGCGTAGAGGCTGTCCCAAATGGGCTGCGCCAAGGCGGCCCCGGCATAGAAAAGCTGGTGCACGCGGCTTAAAAAATTGCGGCGCAAAGCGGCATTGCTTTGCATGGCGTTGGCAATCGCCTCAAACCCAATCGGCACATTGAAGTACCAGGTGGGCGCAATTTCGCTCAGGTTGCGCAGGGTCTCGCCCAGCAGGGCTGGTGTAGGTTTGCCGTCGTCAATGTAGAGCGTGCCGCCGTTGTAGAGCGGCATGAAAAAGTTGTGGTTGCCGCCTGCGGTGTGGTTCCAGGGCATCCAGTCCACCAGCACCAGCGGGTCCAGGCCCACGGCGGGCATGGACTGCAGCATTTGCTGCTGGTTAGCGCAGAGCATGCGCTGGGTGTTGATGACGGCCTTGGGCAGCTTGGTGGAGCCGCTGGTGAACAAAAACTTCACGATGCTGTCGGGCCCGGTGGCCTGCATGGCTGCATCTACTTCAGGCGTGGCCTGGGTTGCCACGATAGAGTCAAAACCGGTCAGAAGCAGCGCAGAGCGTGCGTTGGCAGCTATTGAATGAATAGCGTCCGTGTTCAAAGCGTTGAGCACGATCTCGGTTTTGGCAGGCACCACGGCCTGGATGGCGCGGCCATAGCGCTGCCAGTCGGCGGCATAGACCAAACCGGGGGTGAGCGTGTCCAGCACATGGCGCAGTTTGTCGAAGTCTTGGCTGACCAAACTGTAGGCCGGTGAGACCGCGCAAAAGGGCACGCCAGCGTACATGGCTCCCAGCGCCAGCATGGCGTGCTCTAGGCTGTTTTCGCTCAAGATCACCAGGGGTCGCTCGGCGTTCAGGCCGCGGTTGAGCAGGGCCTGGCCAATGCTGCGCGCCGCTTGCAGGGCCTGGGCAAAGCTCAGGTGCCGCCAGTCGCCGCCCAGCGCGGCGTCGCGCCGTGCATACAGCGTGCGCTCGGGCGTGGCCTGGGCCCAGTGCAGCAGCTTGTCGGTCATGCGTTTGGGGTAGGGCTGCAGGGCTTGCTCTGCACTGAGGTAGCTGCAGCCTTGCGCTGGCAAGTGCTTGGCGCGGGTTACGCCAAATGCAAAAGGGCGAAATGTGGGGGTCGTCATGGCGCTACCTCAATGGGCTTTGACCTTGGGGCCGGTGCCGTCTAAAAATGCTTTCACTCTGGCCTTGGCTTCGGGGGCAGACTGTGCAATGGCGGCCAGCATGGCCTCGGTGAAAAAGCCGTGATCGGCGCTTTGCTCGGCAATGCGCGGCAGGCCGTGCATGAGGGCGTAATTGGTCATGGGGGCGTTGTGCGCAATGCGCTCGGCCAGCTCGATGGCTTTGGCCAAGGCCTCGCCTTTGGGCACCAGGTATTGCGCCATGCCAATGCCCACGCCCTCGGCGGCTTTGTAGACGCGACCCGTGAGCATCATGTCGAGCATGCGGTGCGCGCCGATCAGCTTGGGCACGCGCACCGATGCGCCGCCGCCCACGTAAATGCCGCGCGAGCCTTCGGGCAACGCAAAAAACGCGCTCTCGTCGGCCACGCGAATATGGCAGCTAGTGGCCAGCTCCAGGCCACCGCCCACCACCGCGCCGTGCAGCGCCGCGACGATGGGCACATTGCCAAACTCAATTGCCGTCAAAATCTTGTGCCAAGAGCGCGAGTGGTGCAGGCCCTGCACAGCGTCGCGGTCTTTGAGCTCGCTCAAATCGAGGCCCGCGCAAAAATGATCGCCCTCGCCGCAGAGCACCACGGCACGGGTAGAGGCAGGCAGCTCGTCAAAGCGCTGGCCAATGGCGGCGATGACGCCGTCGCTGATGGCGTTGCGCTTTTTCGGGCGGCACAGCTGCACAATGGAGATGGTACCACGGTGCTCGACCGACACTTCGCTCAGGCTGGCAGAAACGGATGGGCTGGGTTTTGTCATACTGTAGGCTTGCGTTGGGTGAAAAATAAGATTATATTTAATAACTAATTTACGCCAAACGCGCCCCAACACCACTAGTACTTACCCGAGGTTTTATGGACCACGCCAACCTGATCGCCATCGACATCCACACCCACGCCGAGGTGAGCTGCTGGAACCCTTTTGACAGCTACGGCGAAGAATACGACCGCGCCGCTGACAAATACTTTCGCAACAGCCGCCGCCCCACCATCGCTGAGACCATTGCCTACTACCGCGAGAAGAAAATCGGCTTGGTGATGTTCACCGTAGACGCCGAGGCGCAAATGGGCCGCAGGCGCATCCCCAACGAAGAGATCGCCCAGGCCGCGCGCGAGAACGCCGACATGATGATCGCCTTTGCCAGCATCGACCCGCACAAGGGCAAGATGGGCGCCCGCGAGGCACGCCGCTTGATCGAACAAGAAGGCGTCAAGGGCTTTAAGTTTCACCCCACCGTGCAGGGCTACCACCCCTACGACAAAATGGCCTGGCCCATCTACGAGGTGATCGCCGAGCACAAGCTGCCCGCCATCTTCCACACCGGGCACAGCGGCATTGGCAGCGGCATGCGTTGCGGCGGCGGCCTGCGGCTTGAGTACAGCAACCCCATGCACCTAGACGACGTGGCGCTTAGCTTCCCCGATATGCAGATCGTCATGGCCCACCCCAGCTTCCCCTGGCAAGACGAAGCCCTGAGCGTGGCCACCCACAAACCCAATGTGTGGATCGACCTCAGCGGCTGGAGCCCCAAATACTTTCCCAAGCAGCTCGTGCAATACGCCAACACCCTGCTCAAAGACCGCGTGCTCTTTGGCTCAGACTACCCGCTCATCACCCCCGAGCGCTGGATGAAAGACTTTGAAGAAGCGGGCTTTAAGCCCGAGGTGATGCCTGCAATTTTGAAGGGCAACGCGATGCGGCTTTTGGGCTTGGTGTGAGCTCAGCTTGGCCCTACCCTTATGAGCCAACTTGCGCCCACCAGCTTCACCGAAATCGTCCACCTGATCGCCACTGCCAAGCAGCGGGCCATTCAGGCGGTGAATATGTCGCTGATTGACCTGTATTGGCAGGTAGGCGAGATCATTAGCCGCAAGATAGCGTCAGCCGAGTGGGGTGACGGCGTGGTCAACCAACTGGCCGACCACATAGCCCAAACCCAGCCCGGCCTGCGCGGTTTTACGCGCCGCAACCTGTTCCGCATGCGGCAGTTTTATG
>CANFOR010000200.1 GCA_947448675.1 Betaproteobacteria bacterium | reverse complement strand
GTGAGTTCGGGCCGGTCGTTCTTGGCGATCTCGCTGCCCATGAAGCTGCTGGCGCCGCTGTCGGCTACAGGTGCTACAGTTTCAATAGCTGCCAACGCAGTATCGGCGAGCGCTGCCGGGTCAAAGCCTGTGGTGCGCACGGTTAACACTTTGCTTGCGTCGAGGCTTTGCACGGTTGCAATGGCGTTGCCCGCATAAATGGGGCGCTCAAAAGTGTCAGCAGCGATGACCTTGCTCACGTCGCTGATTTGCGCCACGTCGAGCTGGGCGGCGACACGGGGCGCGACGTTCTTACCCGCAGCGGTGGCGGGGAAGACGATGTGGCTGTAGTTGCTGGCCACGGCCAACACTTGCGCTGCGATGTTCTCGGCCAAGCCGTGGGCAAATTGCGCAGCATCAGCGTGCAAGACTTTGGCTACGCCATTGATGCGCGCGGCGGCTTGGGCGGCGGCGGCAGCGTTGTGGCCAGCGACCAGCACATGCACTTGGCCACCGCATTGCAGCGCGGCGGCGACGGTGTTGAGGGTGGCGCCTTTGATGGAGGCGTTGTCGTGTTCGGCGATAACGAGTGCAGTCATTGTGTGCGTTCCTTAGATAACTTTGGCTTCGTTTTTGAGCTTCGCCACCAGGGTGGCTACATCGGGCACTTTGATGCCGGCTCCGCGTTTGGGCGGCTCGCTGACTTTGAGGGTTTTGATGCGCGGTGCAACGTCTACACCCAAATCGGCTGGCGTAAAGGTGTCCATCTGCTTCTTCTTGGCCTTCATGATGTTGGGCAGGGTCACATAGCGCGGCTCGTTCAGGCGCAGGTCGGTGGTGACGATGGCGGGCAGGCTGACCAAGAGCGTCTCCAAGCCGCCGTCTACCTCGCGCGTGACCTGGGCTTTGCCGTCCACCACTTCGACCTTGCTGGCGAAGGTCGCCTGCGGTAGTTTGGCCAGCGCGGCCAGCATTTGGCCGGTTTGGTTGCAGTCGTCGTCGATGGCCTGCTTGCCCAAGATCACCAAGCCGGGTTGCTCTTTGTCCATCAGGGCTTTGAGCAGCTTGGCCACGGCCAGGGGTTGGAGCTCTTCCTCGGTCTGCACAAGAATAGCGCGGTCAGCGCCAATGGCCATGGCGGTGCGCAGGGTTTCTTGGCATTGCTGTACGCCGCACGAGACTGCTATGACTTCAGTAGCAAGGCCTTTTTCTTTCAGGCGCACGGCTTCTTCAACGGCGATTTCGTCAAAGGGGTTCATACTCATTTTGACGTTAGCAATGTCCACACCGCTGCCGTCGGACTTGACCCGGACTTTGACGTTGTAATCAACCACGCGTTTGACGGCGACAAGAATTTTCATGGCTAAAGCTCCAGAGAAAACAAAGGTGAAAAACTAAAAAAGAACGACCGTACTATTATTTTAACCTGGGTTTGGCGGCAGGGTCTCGCTGGGCCTGCGTTCATGCACCACCCGCTGGGGGTAAGGGATTTCAATCTGGGCCTGGCGCAGACCCGCTAAGACCGCAATGTTAACGTCGGAGCGGGCATTGAGCTGGCCCAGCTGCGGGTCGGCGATCCAAAAACTCAGGGTGAACTCCAGGCCGTCAGCGACAAAGTTGCTCAGCATGGCATTGGGTGCGGGATCGGGCAGCACCCGTGGGCAAGAAGCCGCCGCGCTTTGCAGCACGCTTTGCACGCTGGCCACGTCACTGTCTGCGCCCACGCAAACCACGGTGCTCAGCGCCACATGGGAGCTGGCCAATGAAAGGTTTTCGACCCGGCTGCTGGTCAGCGTCTCGTTGGGCACGATGGACTCGCGGCCATTGGGCGCTTGCAGCAGGGTGTAGCGGGTGCGAATGGCGGTAACCTGGCCGTCAAAGCCATCAACGCGAAGATTGTCGCCCACCTTGATGCTGCGCTCGAGCAAGATCACAAAACCGCTCACGTAGTTGGCGGCTAAGCGCTGCAAACCCAGGCCCAGGCCAACGCCCAAAGCGCCGCCAAAGACCGACAGCACGGTCAGGTCGATGCCCGCCAAAGACAGGGCCAAGAGCAGGCCCAGCACCAGCAACACGCCACGCAAGACTTTGGCCATGACCAAGCGCAGGTTCATCTCCAGCAGCTGGGCCTTCATAAGCCGCGCTTCGAGTAGCTGCGAAAGCCAGAGCGCACCCAGCACGGTTACCAAAGCAGCGACCGAGCCCTCGACCAAACTCAGCACGCTGGTTTGGTGTTTGCCAATGGGCAGGGTCAGGCCCGCCAGGTAGCTGGTGAGAAGGCCCATCCAGTCTGACACCACCAGCACCGCCACCAACCAACCACCGCCACGCAGAATGCGCGCGGCCCACAGCGCAACGGCTGAGTCGGGGAAGTTGCTGGTGATCAAGCGGCCAATCAGGCGCGCAAACAACCAGGCCAAGAGCACCGACAGCGAGAGCTTGAGCAGGGGCACGCGCTCGCTGGCCGACAAAATAGACTGGCCCAAAAACACACCCAGGCTGGCCACCAAGGGCAGCACCAAGCTAAAGCGCGCAACGTGCTCGGTGGCGTGCTCGCGCCGGGCATTGCGCTGCACCAGCCAGCCCATGGCAAAGCTCAGCAGCAGCACGCAGGCCTCCCACCACAGACCGCCCGCTTTGGCGTCGGCAAAAAGCTCTAGTAGCAGCGGGGGCAGGCCCATGGTGGTCAACACGCTGGCAGGCTCGGCGCGTTACAGACTGGCCAAGGCGCGCAGATGCGCCTCGACACTTCGCCCCAGCGCATACAGGTTGTAGCCACCCTCTAGGCTAGAGACAATGCGCCCCTGCGCATGGCGCTTGGCAACGGCCATGATCTGCTGGGTCATCCAGGTGTAGTCGGCCTCGACCAAACCGAGCTGGCCTAAGTCGTCGTCTTTGTGCGCATCAAACCCGGCGCTGATGAAAATCATCTGCGGCTTGAAGGCCTCTAGGCGCGGCAGCCAATGGCTTTCGATCATTTCGCGAACCACAGGGCCCTTGCTGTAGGCGGGCACCGGCAGATTGAGCATATTGCTGGCCCGGCTGTTGGCGCCGCTGTGCGGATAGAAGGGGTGCTGGAAAATACCCACCATCAGCACGCGCTCGTCATTGGCCAAAATGTCTTCCGTGCCATTGCCGTGGTGCACGTCAAAGTCCACCACCGCCACCCGCTCCAGGCCATGGCGCTCTAGTGCATGGCGCACGCCCACTGCCACTTGGTTGGTAATGCAAAAACCCATTGAGCGCTCATAGGTGGCGTGGTGGCCCGGTGGGCGCACGGCGCAAAAAGCGTTGGGCATTTCGCCCGCCATCACCGCGTCGGTCGCAGCCAGCACCGCACCGGCAGAGCGCCGAGCAGCGTTCCAGCTCGATGCGTTCAAAGCGGTGTCGGGATCGAGCTGCACGTAGCCGCGTTCGCCCTTCTCTGCGGCGTCTTGCAAGCGTGCGTGCGTAGCGTCGAGCAAGGCCACATGCTCACTGTCGTGCGCCAACTCCAGCGCCGAGAGCAGGGCCAGCGGGGCCTCGCGGCGTTCCAGCGCGTCGCCCAGGCCGCTGGCCAAAAGGCGGTCTTCAATCGCGGCCAAGCGCTCCGGGCACTCGGGGTGGCCTGGGCCCATTTCATGCAGATGGCAGTCGCGGTGGGTGAAGTAGCCAGTCATGTCCAAAAACTTTCTCTCAATTCAAATTGCGCAGCAGCAGCGAGGGCTTTTTGCGCTATGGTTGTGCCCCATGGACACCCCTCACAAACTTCAACAACTCCTCTCCCAGCTTAACACGGTGATCGTCGGCAAAAGCGCCCAAGTGCAAGACTGCGTCGCCTGCCTTTTGGCGGGCGGCCACCTGCTCATCGAAGACGTGCCCGGCGTGGGCAAAACCACCTTGGCACATGGTCTGGCGCGCAGCTTTGGCCTGCAGTTTTCGCGCGTGCAGTTCACCGCCGATCTGATGCCCAGCGACCTCTCGGGCGTGTCGATCTACGAGCGCGGCAAAGAGGCCTTTGTGTTCCACCCGGGCCCGGTGTTTGCCCAGGTGCTGTTGGCCGATGAGATCAACCGCGCCAGCCCCAAAACGCAAAGCGCGCTCTTGGAGGCGATGGAAGAAAAACAGGTCACGGTCGAGGGCGAAACCCGCGCCCTGCCCTCGCCCTTCTTCGTCATCGCCACGCAAAACCCGCAGGACCAATTGGGCACCTACGCCCTGCCCGAGAGCCAGCTCGACCGCTTTTTGATGCGCATCTCGCTGGGCTACCCCGACCGTGCTGCCGAGCGCTCCCTGCTCAGCGGCCAAGACCGCAGCCTATTGCTCGACGCCCTGCCCGCTGTGCTCAGCCCCGCAGAACTGCACAGCTTGCAGCAGCAGGTGCAGGCCGTGCACGCTGCCGAGCCCCTACTCGACTATGTGCAAGACCTGGTAGCCGCCACGCGCTCGGGGCGCTGGTTTTTGCAAGGCCTCTCGCCACGCGCCGGCATTGCCCTGCTGCGCGCTGCCAAGGCCCAGGCCCTGCTGGCCGGGCGCAACTACGTGGCCCCCGATGACGTGCAAGCGGTGCTGCCGCAAACCACCGCGCACCGCTTAATTCCAGTGAGCGACGCGGGGCGGGGCGCTGTCGAACAAGTGCGTGCCATGCTGGAAGCCGTGCCCTTGCCATGACACTGCGCGCGCGCCTTCGCCGCTGGTTCGAGTCGCGCTTGGCCTTCAAAGACCAAGTGACGCTGACGCAGCGCACGGTCTATATTTTGCCCACACGGCCAGGCTTTATGTTGGGCGCTACGCTCTTGGTTTTGCTGGTGGCTTCGATCAACTACCAACTTAATTTGGGCTACCTGTTGACCTTTTTGCTAGCCGGTTGCGCCTTGGTGGGCATGCATGTCTGCCACGGCACCCTGCGCGGGCTCACTATGCATTTGATAGCGCCCCACGCACAATTTGCGGGCCTTAGCGCCGATTTTTGCATTCAATTACAGAACAACAAGCGCAGCATTCGGCATGCCATTGGCCTGGCCGTGCACGAAGCCACCCATGCCGACCGCTGGGTCTACACCGATGTGCCCGCGCAGGGCCACAGCAGCGTCACGGTGTCCTTCAAACCTGGGCAGCGTGGCCTGCAGCGCCTGCCCACGCTGAGCGCAGAAACGCGCTTTCCGCTGGGCACCTTTCGGGTCTGGACGGTGTGGCGGCCCGCGGCGCAGATCATGGTCTACCCCGCGCCCGAGCCCCATGCACCGCCGCTGCCGCCCGGCGAGCCACGCGCCGGTGGTGCCCAGGACCAGCAGGCCAGCAGCGTG
>CANFOR010000199.1 GCA_947448675.1 Betaproteobacteria bacterium | reverse complement strand
TCTAACAAACCGCCATAGGCACTTAGATACTGGTCTTGGGCAATTTGCTCTACATGGGTGAGCTGCAGGTTGGGCAGGGTCAAGCGCGAGCTGGTGGTGTACTCGCGTGCATAGGTGCGCACGCGGGGCAGGTTGCTGGGCGCGTCGTAAGTGAACTTGGCGTAGTTGTCGGCCAAGCGCAGATTGGCGTCGCCGCTGAGCCAAGTGGAGTTGCTCAGTTTGTATTCAGCTGCAGCTGCAATGCCGAGTTGAAAAAGCAAAAAGGCGTCGGGCCCACCCAAAATTTGGCTGTAGCTGGGGTTAACGGCCCAGCTGGCTTTTTTGGCGGGGGCCAGCCAAGGGTTGGGCGGCGTGCTGGCGCTTTGCACCGCTGCGTCGTTGGGGTTCCACACGGCGCCTGCAGGGCTTTGCAGGGCTGTGGGTTGGGCGGCGTTGTGGCGCTCGACCCAGGCCGCACGGTTGACCTCTTGGGCGCTCAGGGGCAGGCCGCGCTCAGAATAGCTCAGCACGAAGCGACGCACGGTGTCGGGGGCGTCGCGGTGCAGCACGGCCAGCATGCGCTCGACGCGCTCTTGGCGGTACATGCCGTCTACCTGGTCAAGCGCCACTTGCAAGGCCGCGCCCTGCTGGGTGATGCTGAACACGCTCCAGCCGGTGTGGGCTTCGATGTCGCGGGCAGTGCTGCCCCAAGCGGGCAAGGCGCTGGGCATATTGGGCGTAAAGCGCGGCAGCGCTGGGTCGCCCGACTTAGGGGCTTGCAGGGTGCGCAGGTCGGTGTACAGCGTGAGCCCCAGCATGAGGGTGTTGCCGCGCTCTATTGCCGCAGAAAAGTCTACGCCCGGGGCGTAGCGGTACACCGCGCCCAGGTTAAAAGGCGTTTTGACGGGCTGGTTGTTGCCCAGGGGTTCGTGCTGGTAGTTGTTGCCGTCGTATTCGAGCTTGGCCACCAAGCCGGGCACGGGGCTTAGCCACTGCACACCACCAAAGGGCGAGGTGCGGCCTTTGAAGTAGCCTGAGCCATTGAGCGTGCCGCCGTCAAGGCTGGTACCGACAGCACGGGTGTTGTACTTGCTACCCAAGAACGAAAAGGGGTTTCCCCAACTGCCGCGCGCGCCCATATAGCCCCAGGCCAAGCCCAGGCTCCAATCGAAGTTGGAGCTGCGCTTATTGGCCACCAGGTATTCGCTAGAAAACAAACCGGTGCCGCCGAAGTCGCGCATGCCCAGGGCCAGCTCGGGCAGGGTGTTGCCCTCTTTGGCCAAGCGCAGTTTGAAGTCAAAACTTTTGTCTTTGAAGGCTTGGGTTGTGATGCCGTAAATGCGGTTGCTGATGCTGGTGTAGCGAAACCCGGCCTCGAGGCCGTCGAGCGGCTGCAGCATGACGTTGAGGTTGGTGTAGGGCGCAACATGGCTGAGGTTGATGTTCATCGCGCCTTCAGCGCCCATGCGCGCGCTGGGCGTTTGCAGCAGGCCCACGCCGCCCCAGTCGTTGGCACTGAGCGCGGGGGGGCGCAACTGCGCTATGGGCGACTGCAGCGGCAGGCTCAGCGCGGCTAGGTTTCCCGTTGTATTGGGCTGCGCCTGTGCAGGCCCTTGGGTGGCCAAGAACTGGGCCAGCGCCTCTGAAAAGCGCTCGGGCATGGCACTGGCTTGAGATGGTGCCCAAACCCAGGCACCGGGTGCGGGCTCGCTTTGGGGCTCGGCGTTCCATGCGGTCAAACCCACCCGCTCGACCCGGCCATCGGGCTGGGCTATCCAGGCCCAGGGTGTGGCTTGTTCGGTGCAGGCGACAACATAATTTTGCGCGCCTGCGCCGGGCGTATGCGGCAGTTGGCACAGCCGACCATCTGCCAACACCACGCTGACGCTGGGCGAGCGGGCGGCCATGCGCAGGCTTTGCCCATCGCGCAAAATCGGGTCTTGCGCTTTGTGCGCCTGCAGCCAGCGCGCATCGGCCAGGGCCAAGGCCACACGGCCTGTGATGGGCAAGCTTGCGATCCATTGGGCCAAGGGGCCACGGCTAGAGGGGCTGTCTAGCAAGCTGCGCTTTAAGCGGGCCTGCGCGGGTATTTCTTCGGGTACCAGCCAGACCAAGCCAGTCGGGTCACTCGCTGCGTCTTGGCGCAGCAACCAGTTGCTCAAACGCTCGCCGTCTTGAAAATTTTGCTGCGCATACACCGGCAATGCGCAAGTCCACGAGAGCGCCAGCCCTAGGTACACACGATGCTTCATGGCGCTACCTCGGGCAGGTGCTGGAAGCTAAAGCACAGTTGTGCTGAAACGCATTGTTCGGAATAGATCACTTTGGCTTGGCCCGCTTGTACTTCAACGCCGTAGCGCGCTACAGGCAAGGCTTCTGCGCCTGGGCCCGTCATTTGCTCTTGAAACCAAAGCAAGCTGTCGGCGCGCACGCCATCGAGTTGGCTAGCGCTTGGTGCCGGTACGGCTTTAATTTCTACTTGCTCTTGAATGCCAAAACGGTAACCCGGCATGGCGTCGCGCTCGCGTGCGTAGCGCCAAGGGCCCGCAGGCTTTGCAGGGGCTTTGGTGGCTGCAGCAGCCGCTAAGCTGGCCCAAGCGGGCACAGACGGCGCGCGCACGGCACGCCAGTCGGTGGCCAGGCCAGCGGTGGAAAAAATACGCCCGTTCAAGAGGCGAATCACCTCACCGGAAGCGCTGTACCAAGTTTCCAAATCGCCCTCGGGCCTGGCATCAACATAGCCCAAGGCCAAATACAAGACCCGGCCTGACACCACGGTGCGCAAGTAAGAATAACGGGGTAAGAGCTGAACCGCTGGGGGTTTGGCAAATGGGTTGGCCTGCTTGAGGGTTTCCATCAAGGCCGAAGAGTTGCTGCTGCAGGCGCTGAGCCACAACACACAGCACAGACCAGCTAAATACCGTACAAACAGCAACATTAAGTGAACATCAAGGCGGAGATGAATTAAAAACAGTTTTCACCATAAAAAAAACTCCCTTGCGGGAGTTTTTTGAAAGCAAGCAGAGCTTACTTGGTGCCAGTGGTGGTCTTGCTACCACCAGCAATAGCGCTCACGCCAATGACCACTGCGGTCACAGCAGCTACGGTGGCAATGGTTGCCGAAGATGCAGCAGCAGCAGCATCTGCACCGGCAGGCTGGGCAAATGCGCCGGTAGCGCAGCTAGCAGCCAATACAATAGCGGCGATACGTTTTGCGTTGATCATGATGGGTATCCCAAAAAGTTAATTGAACCCATATATTAGCATTACTTACTAACCCGCATGTAACTCCACTGCACCACACATATTACCAAGCGAAAGAAAATATGGCACGAATTGGCATAAATTGGATATTTGCAGCTTTTTTAGCAACACTGTGCAGTGCGCTGTGTGCCCAAGTGGCGCAGGTTGAGCGCGCCTCTGGCGAGTTGCGTGTGCGCAGTGGGCTGGCCGATGCCAAGCCCCTGCTACAAGGGCAAAGCGTGGCAGTTGGCGACGCCATCTCGACCGGCAAGGGCAGCGCGCTGCTGCGCTTTACCGACGGGCAAACCATTGCCTTGGCTGAAAACTCTAGCCTCCGCATTAACAATTACCAGTTCGACGCCAACGCCGCGCAAAACTCCAACTCGGCCGTGGGCTTGCTGCGCGGCGCGATGCGCATGCTCACCGGCTTGATCGGCAAACGCAACCCGGCTGCGGTGCGCGTGAGCACACCCACGGCCACCATTGGCATTCGCGGTACCGACTTTATTACCTCGGTGCAAGAAGGTGCCTCAGCCAATACCAACACGGCCTTTACCCAGGTGATTGACGGCTCGATAGAAATGAGCACCCAGGGCGGGAGCATTGTGGCCAAGGCAGGCGAAGTAGTGTCGGCCACCGGCAATGCCGCACCAGTAGCGTCTAGCGCAGCCGCTATGGAACAGGCTAGTGGGCCGCAATTGGGCGCGCTGCAGCAACTGAGCATGCTGCCTGCGGCTGGGGCAACTGGTGGACGGGCCGGAGCAGGTGGTGCCGCCGCAGCATCGAGCGGGGGCATTAGCGCCGTGTCAGCGGGCTTTGCGGGCCTTGTGGGTGCCGCAGCCATCATTGGTGGCAACAAGACCACCACGGGCACGACCGGTACGCGCTAAGCCTGTTCTAGGGGCGCTTGCAGTGCCCGCACCCGCTCTACGCGGCGGCCCTCTAGGGCCAAGACCTCAAAACGCCAGCCACCGCTGGCAATTTGCTCGCCCACCTGGGGCAAGTGGCCGCTCACGGCCATCAGCAAACCGGCCAAGGTGTTGTACAGGCCACGGTCGTCGCCGGGCAGACTGTCGATGTCTAAGCGCGCTTTGAGTTCCGACACCGGCATGGCACCGTCGAGCAGCCACGCCCCACTGGGCTCTTGCTGGGCCCAAGCTTGGTTTTGCTGCAGGGGCTGCAGCTCGCCGGTAATGGCTTCGAGCAGGTCGTGCGGGGTAATCAAACCCTGCACGACGCCGTATTCGTCAACCACAAACACCATGCGGCTGGCGTGCTGGCGAAACTGCTCCAGCAGCTCCATGCCGCTCAGGGTTTCAGGCACAAAGGTGGCGCTCTGCACATGGGCTTCGAGCAGTGCATCGGGGGCGTTCTGCAAGGCCAGCAATTGGCCCATGCTGAGCACACCCACCACGTCCTCTAAGCCACCCCGGCATACCGGGTACCACGAGTGCATTACCGCGCTAGCGCTTACTGTGCTTACGGCAGTAGCTATGGTTTTGCTAGCATCTAACCAGACCACGTCGCTGCGTGGCAGCATCATGGAGGCCAAGGGACGGTCGTCTAAATGGAACACATTGCGCACCATTTGGTGCTCGTGCGCCTCAATCAAGCCAGCGTCTACGCCCTCTTCCAGGCTGGCGCTGATTTCCTCTTCGGTCACGGAACGGGCGTTGTTGGTGTTCACACGCAGCAGTTGCAGCACGCCTTGGGTGCAGGCTGAGAGCAAGCGCACAAAAGGCCCCGCCGCCTTGGCCAACCAGCGCATCGGCCGGGCGATGACGCGGGCCACGGCCTCGGGGTAGAGCTGGCCAATGCGCTTGGGCACCAGCTCGCCAAAAATCAAGGTGATGAAGGTGATCGCCAGCACCACCAAGGTGGTGGCCAAAACCCCGGCGGGTTTGGCGGCCATGCCCAGGTGCGCAATGAAATGCGACAGGTCTTCTGAAAAAGCCGCCTCACCCACAATGCCGTTGAGCATACCAATCGAGGTAATGCCCACCTGCACAGTAGACAAAAACTGGGTCGGCTTATCGTGTAGCTCAATGGCCGCTTGCGCGCCTTTGTCGCCCGCCTCGGCCATCACGGCCAAGCGCGCCTTGCGGCTGGCGGCCAGCGCCATTTCAGACATAGCAAACACC
>CANFOR010000198.1 GCA_947448675.1 Betaproteobacteria bacterium | reverse complement strand
TCAGCTTGGCAATGTCGTCAAAGTGCAGGCCGGTGGTGGGCTCGTCGAACATGAAAAGCGTGCCCTTGCGCGCCAGCGGCTGGCGGCTTTGGCTGGCCGTGCGTGCGGCTTCGGCCAAGAAGCCTGCGAGCTTCAAGCGCTGCGACTCGCCGCCCGAGAGCGTGGGCACGGGCTGACCGAGCTTGACGTATTCCAGGCCCACGTCGATGATGGGTTGCAGTGCGCGCAGTACCTCGCGGTCGTTGGCGAACAGCAGCGCGGCTTCGCTCACTGTGAGGTCCAGCACGTCGGCAACGTTCAAACTGCGGTTGCCTCGCTCGACGCGCACTTCCAAAATCTCGGGCCGGTAGCGCTTGCCATCACAGTCTTGGCAGCGCAAATACACGTCGCTCAAAAACTGCATTTCCACATGCTCAAAGCCCGAGCCACCGCACAGAGCGCAGCGCCCGTCGCCACTGTTGAAGCTGAACTTGCTGGCGGTGTAGCTGCGTTGTTTAGAGAGCGCCGCCGTGGCAAAAATCTCGCGCACACCGTCCCACGCACCCACATAGCTGGCCGGGTTGGAGCGGGCGGTTTTGCCAATGGGGGATTGGTCGACAAACACCACTTCGCTCAGGTGGTCGGCACCGAGCAAGCGGTCGTGCAGGCCCGCTCCTTCAGTGGCCTTGCCAAAGTGGCGCAGCAGGGCCGGGGCCAAAATGTCTTGCACCAGGCTGGACTTGCCTGAGCCGCTCACACCCGTGATGCAGACCAGGCGTTGCAAGGGAATATCCACCGTGATGTTTTGCAAATTGTGCTGGCGTGCGCCTTCCAGAATGAGGCGTGGCGTGTTGTCGCTTACCAAACGTTTGAGGCCCATGCCAATGGTTTTGCGCGCGCCCAGGTAAGCGCCGGTCAGGGTGTCGGCGTCGCGCAATTGCTCGGGCGTGCCGTCAAACACAATCTGCCCGCCGCGCTCGCCGGGACCGGGGCCAAAGTCGAGCACGCGGTCGGCGGCCAGCATCACGGCCGGGTCGTGCTCCACCACCACCAAGGTGTTGCCCGCGTCGCGCAGGCGCAGCATGGCCTGGGTGATGCGGTCCATGTCGCGCGGATGCAGGCCGATGCTGGGTTCGTCCAGCACAAACAGGGTGTTGACCAGCGAGGTGCCCAGGGCCGTTGTGAGGTTGATGCGCTGCACCTCGCCACCGCTCAGGGTGCGGCTTTGGCGGTCGAGCGTGAGGTAGCCAATGCCGACGTCGCACAGGTATTGGATGCGGGTGCGAATCTCTTCGTGCAGCAGTTTGAGCGCTTGAACATCAGCACCCGTGCTATTGATTTGCATGCTGCCAAAAAAGCGTTTGAGCCTGTCGGCGCTGAGCATCATCACGTCATGCAGGCACAGGCCGGGCAGGGCTTCGAGCTGGGCGCGCGTCCATTGCACTCCGCGTGGCATAAAGCGCTTAGCGGGCGGCAGCACGGCGTCGGCGTCGACCTTGCTGCCAATGCGCCAGAGCAGGCTCTCGGTTTTGAGGCGGGCGCCGCCGCAGGTCTCGCAGGGCGTATAGCTGCGGTATTTGGACAGCAGCACGCGGATGTGCATCTTGTAGGACTTGCTCTCCAGGTATTCAAAAAACCGCTTCACGCCGTACCAGACCTTGCCCCATTGGCCGTCTTTGTACTGCGGGTTGCCGTGCACGACCCAATGCTGCTGCTCGGGCGTGAGCTTGTACCAAGGCGTGTCGCGTGGGATGCCTGCTGCCTCGGCATGGCGCATCAGGTCGTCTTGGCATTCGCTCCAGGCGGGCGTTTGCATGGGCTTGATGGCCCCGGCCCGCAGGGTGAGTTTGTCATTGGGGATGACCAGGCCGTAGTCCACACCAATGACGCGGCCAAAGCCCCGGCAGACCGCGCAAGCGCCCACGGCGGAGTTGAACGAAAACATCGACGGAATCGGGTCTGCGTAGCGCAGCTCGCTGTCGGCGCAGTGCAGGCCAGTGGAGTAGCGCCAAATCTCGGGTGTGTCGCCCTCTTCACCCAGGGCATACACGTTGAGCCGGCCGCTGCCGCGTTTGAGGGCCAACTCAATCGCTTCCACTACACGGATTTTTTCTGCCGTGCTGATGCGAAAGCGGTCCGCCACTACGTCTAAAACCTTGCGCGGGCCGGTGGGAGTGGCCAGCTCGCGTTCGGCTTGCACGCGGGTAAAGCCGCTGGCCGACAGCCATTGCTGTACTTCTTCGCTGCTCGCCGTGGCAGGTAGTTCTACCGGGAAGGTGAAAACCAGTCGTGGCTCGTTAACGCCCGCCAATACTGCGTCAACAGCTACTAATTTTGTAGCATTGGCGGTGGCAGCAGCAGTAGCGCGGGCGGAGATCTGCGCGTAAATAGTTTCGGGCGAGTCATGTTGCACAGCCTGAGCAGTGTGCTGGTCAAACAAAACCCCCGCCCGCGCTACCAAGAGTTTGAGGTGGTCGTTCAGCTCCGTCATGGTGCCCACGGTGGAGCGCGAAGAACGTACCGGGTTGCTTTGGTCAATGGCAATGGCGGGCGGCACGCCTTCGACTTTGTCTACCGCCGGTTTGTCCATGCGGTCGAGAAACTGGCGCGCGTAGGCGCTAAAGGTTTCGACATAGCGGCGCTGGCCTTCGGCGTAGAGCGTGTCAAACACCAGGCTGGACTTGCCCGAGCCGCTGGGGCCGGTGACCACGGTGAGTTCGCCGGTTTTGAAATCGATGTCCAGGTTTTTCAGGTTGTGCTGGCGCGCGCCGCGGATGCGGATGGTTCCCTGGGACATGGGTGGCTTTCTAGAGGCTTGGAGCTGGGTAGAGTCTGGACAGAGGCCAGAGCATTCTAGGCAAGCTTTGGGGCAGAGTCTGCTGTGGGGGCTTGTTTCGACAAAATTCAATGCCGCGCAGGGCCTAGGCGGGCGCCGCAGGCCCGTGTTTTATTCGCTGAGGGCCAAGCCCAAGTCTTTGAATTTTTCTTCGCCCACGGCTTCGCGGATTTTGGGGGCCAGCTCAAGGAGCTTTTCGTAGCTATTGGCCGACTCTACCGCCAAGTTCAAACGAAAACCGCGCAAGCCCAAACCCGCCGTGAGTTGGGTGGCGATCAGGTAGGCGCGCTGATAGCGGTCTTGCGAGCTGACGGTTTTCTCGCTGTCTTTGCTGGCTGACGCGTTGGTGAAGGCCACAGTTTTGTCAAACGAGGCTTGTGGAGTGCTGTCTGTCACCATGCCGGCTTTGATCAAGCTCGCAATGTCTTCTGCTGTCACGCCCAGGGTTGCGGTAGCCGCTAAAACTTCGGATGCGCTGCGTTTGCCGTCAAACATGATAAAGGCCGAGCGCTGGCGCACGCTCAACTCGTTGGAGCGGGTTTTAAAAGCGTGCAGGCCTTTGTCCGATTTTGTTAGTGCCATGGCCCCGATGCTAACCACTTTGTGGCCTTGTAGACAAGGATTTTTATAGGCGAAAGCCCCATGTAGTCAAAGGTAGTCGTCGTGCAGTGGGTCTGAACTGTGGGTAAAACAAGGGCAAAAAAAAGCCCTCTGCAAGCAGAGGGCTCGAAGGGTGTGGGCCGCTTGCGCAGCGCACACCGTATGAAATTTAAATTCAGTCTTGGGCGTAGATGTCCACGTCTTTGGTTTCTTTGATGAACAAAGTGCCAATCACGAAGGTTGCTGCCGCAATGATGATGGGGTACCACAGGCCGTTGTACATATTGCCGGTTTGCGCCACGATGGCAAAAGCCGTAGTAGGCAGCAAGCCGCCAAACCAGCCGTTACCAATGTGGTAGGGCAGGCTCATGGACGTGTAGCGGATGCGGGTGGGGAACATCTCTACCAGCATGGCGGCGATGGGGCCGTAGACCATGGTGACCAAGAGCACCAAGTAGGTCAGGATGGCAACCACCATCACCGAGTCCACTTTGCTCATGTCGGCTTTGGCGGGGTAACCAGCGGCTTTCAGGTCGTCGGCCACGGCTTTTTTGAACTCGGCGTCTTTCTTCTTCGCGTCGTCGGCACTCATGCCTTTGGAGGTGTAGCCAGTAATGGCCGTCTCACCAATTTTGATGCTCGCTAACGTGCCCGCTGGAGCGGCCACGTTGTCGTAGCTCACCGAAGCGCCAGCCAACACTTGCTTGGCAATGTCGCAAGAACTGGTGAACTTGACGGTGCCGGTGGGGTTGAATTGGAACGAGCATTCTGCGGGGTCAGCCGTCACGATCACTTTGTTCTTGGCTTGCGCAGCGGCCAGAGCAGGGTTAGCCGCCTTGGTGAGTGCCGTGAACACGGGGAAGTAGGTCAAAGCGGCCAATAAGCAGCCAATCATGATGATGGGCTTGCGGCCGATTTTGTCGGACAAGCTACCAAAGATCACGAAGAATGGCGTGCCGATGATGAGCGAAATGGCCACATAAATGTTGGCGGTGGCGCCGTCGACTTTGAGCGATTGCGTCAAGAAGAACAATGCGTAGAACTGGCCCGAGTACCACACCACGGCTTGGCCAGCGGTCAAGCCGATCAAGGCCAAGATCACGATCTTGAGGTTTTTCCATTGGCCAAAAGCTTCGGTCAGCGGGGCTTTAGAGGTTTTGCCTTCGGCCTTCATTTTCTGGAAGGCTGGTGACTCGCTCATGCTCAAGCGGATGTATACCGACACCGCCAACAGCAAGATCGACACCAGGAAAGGCAGGCGCCAGCCCCAATCGGCAAAGGCTGCTTCGCCAATGGCGGTGCGCACGCCCAAAATCACGATCAAAGACAAGAACAGGCCCAAGGTGGCCGTGGTCTGGATCCACGAGGTGTAGGCGCCGCGTTTGCCCTGGGGCGAGTGCTCGGCCACGTAGGTGGCAGCGCCACCGTACTCACCGCCGAGTGCCAAACCTTGCAGCATGCGCAGGGCGATCAAGATCACCGGAGCGGCTGCGCCAATGCTGGCGTAGCTGGGCAAAATGCCCACGATGAAGGTTGACAGGCCCATGATCAAGATGGTCACCAAGAAGGTGTATTTGCGGCCAATCATGTCGCCCAAGCGGCCAAACACAATGGCACCAAAGGGGCGAACAATAAAGCCTGCGGCAAAAGCCAGCAAAGCAAAAATGAAGGCCGAACCCGCGTCGAGGCCCGAGAAGAATTGCTTGGCGATGATGGCCGCCAAAGAACCGTAGAGGTAGAAGTCATACCACTCGAACACCGTGCCCAAAGACGAGGCGAAGATCACCTTCTTTTCTTCAGGGCTCATCGGCCTCGCTACTGCGACTGCTGTTGCCATATTGTTTGTCTCCAACAAATGAGTAAATTCACTCCGACGGAATGAGGAGCCTGCACTATGGTGGCTGGGTCTGACCGCTTACTGACGCCAAACTGAATGCTGGCTGACGAAACCAGTACAAAC
>CANFOR010000197.1 GCA_947448675.1 Betaproteobacteria bacterium | reverse complement strand
TTCAACAGTGCCATTCAGCTTATCAAAGCCAATGCGCGCGGGTTCCGCAACTTCACTAACTATCGGGCAAGAATTCTGTTTCATTGTGGCAAGCTGAATTTAGCTATGGCTTGAAAAATCACAGTGGATTCAACGAAGCTCCGGTTTTTGTTTAAACAGGGTGCGTAGATCGCTATACTATTTATAGCGTTCTACGAACAACTGGTGGGCCTTTACAGGGCTTTACCTCGCTCCGGGCGCATCCATTATGGTTTCATTTCACTGCCGACTCATTGAACCAAGAATGTTCCAGCCGAGTCGAGCACCGTGAACATACCGCTGCCGTTGTATTGCAACTCAATCGCATCAAATTGCACGCCTGTGATGCCGCCTGAGGTGCCGGGTGTTGTGCTGTACACAGGTGAGATGTTCGAGGTGTAGATGCCCGTACCATTTGGGTTGTTGGCAACTGCTACGAGCTTTAGTCCATCAGCGGATGAAGCCACCCCTGTCCAGAACAATGAGGTCGCTTTCGCAGCCCATGACACACCTGAGTCGTTGGATACATAAATTTGACCTGAACTAGTCGTCACTGCCAATCGGCTGCCATCGCTGGACGAAGCAGCAGAGGTATTCGACCCGCCTCCAAAGCTTCTATCTGACCACGTTGCACCACCGTCGTAAGAAATGTATACGCCACCGGATCCACCGGCCATGACTATTCGGATGCCATCAGCTGATGTGGCAAGACCTGCTGGAACTATGCCGGGAAGCGCTGTGGTAGCCCAATTTAAACCACCATCTGTGGACTTATGGGTTGGCCCTAAGTATTCCTGTACATAGATCGTATTGCCGTCAGACGAAGAGGCGACTCTTTGAAATTGACCACTATTGGCTAAGTTATGCTGTATCCATGTTGCTCCAGCATCGATAGAGGTATAGATAGAACCCGAGTAAGTGACTGCCACCAATTTATTGCCATCGGCTGACGAGGCAATTGCGTACCAAGAGTCAATAGGTGCACCTAGCGCGGCATTCCAGCTAACACCAGAGTCAACTGATCTATAGATTCGTCCACCATATGCAGTTGCCACTAACTTGATGCCATCTACTGACGACGCCAAGCTAGTCCACTGCATATTGACTGCAGGCGCATTTGAAGCTGACCAGCTATAGCCGCCATCAGCGGAGTAGTAAATCGTGTTGCCATTGGCCGCTGCCACTAACTTGCTGCCATCGTAAGATGAAGCGACAGACGACCACGGCATGGCATTCGCTAAACCATTGGTGCGCGGCGTCCAGACGTTGCTAAACACCCCACCCGGTAGATGCCCGGTATATATGCTTTGTCCGGCATTTTGCGCAATCCGCCAGCCCGCTCTGCCCAAGCCATTGATAGCAACCACATCACCCAACACCGGGTTGCTAGGCAAGGTAATACTGACTTGGTTGTAATCGTTATGCGGCATGTAGCCTGTGTTGGACAAGGCTTGAATACTTGCGCCCGTCACATCTAGCCAAGCCAGCCCTGCAGGTGGGCCATTGCAAAGGTAAGTTGTCGTGGTGACTTCACTGGAGTCCAGCGCACTGTTGCGATTGGTGTCCAGGCCATTCGTGATCTTGCTGCCACCGTAGGCGCAGTTGCTACCCTTGGGCTCCGCGACTATTGCCATCAGGCTGTTGTAGCCATCGGCGCCGTTCGCGCCACTCGCGCCATTGGCTCCCGTCGCGCCGTTGCAAACATACTGGGTACTGCTGACTTCGCTCGCATCAAGGACGCTATTGCCGTTTGCATCCGCGCCTACCTGAACTTTGTAGCCCCCATTGGCACAGTTAGCACCTGCAGGTTCTGGGCTTGCGCTCACCAGCGCGTTGAGGCCATTCGTACCATTCGTACCGTTCGCGCCGTTTGTGCCATTCGCGCCCGTCGCGCCCATAGCGCCGGTAACACCATTGCTGCCATTCGCGCCATTGCTTCCATTGCACACATACTGCGTCGCCGTGATCTCACTTGGGTCCAGAACCCCATTGCCATTCGCGTCAATCCCCGAATCAATGCGCGCGCCCCCATTCGGACAAGTCGTCCCTGCAACGATGTCGGCTGCTTTGGACAAAAGCAAATGCTTGTTCACCGCTGGAGGCGCTGCGGTCACAAGGGAAGAATTGCCACCCCCACCGCAGGCAGCTAGCACCCATGCACTGAGAACACAAGCGCCAAACGTCAACCAATACTTGCGATTCATGATTTTTCCTTTGAAGAAATGAGGATTTGCTTCACCGGCAACAAGAATGCGAATTTAGTACTGGCTTGGCGTGCACGTCCTTAAAAAATACTTAAAAATGCTTAATTTGCATATGGCTTTTGCGCTGTAAGCATCAACAAAAGCAAACCGGGTGTTGGCTTCTCAGGGAAGCTGTGCCTCTTGCAAACCAGTAATTGCGCCAACCGAAGGGCTTGGTTAAGCCTCAGTTGACACGGCTTTGGAAGTCGCCTTGGTTTTGAGCAAGTCAAAATTCAGTAAACGGGTGGCAATGTAGGTCTCGGCCAAAAAGCACATCAGGGCCAGCAAAAAGCTGCCTACCCCGAGTAAGAAGCTGCCAACGGCCCAGCGCGGGCCCTGGAAGGCCGTGGTCTCGCTTAAAAACAGCAAGATGATCGTCACCCCTATCAAGAGGCCGCAGAGCGTTAAAAGGGCTATGCAGGCGTTGGCCAGGTGGCCGCGCTGGCGCAGCATGCGCAACTCGGCAATTACGCGGGCCATAGCTGGCGGCTCGCTGTTGGAATGGGCCCGCTCTTCCAGCACGCGGGCCCGGTCGATGATGCGTGCCAAGCGCCCGGCGACCGCACCGATCATGCCCGACACGGCTGTGAGTAAAAACACCGGGGCTACGGCCAGTCGAATGCCGTTGGTGATGCTGTCAACGTCGAGGGGAAGGGCTAGCGCAAAGGTCATAGCTGCGAGTCTGGCACAAATTGCGCGCAACCTTGGCAAAGGCCTCAGTCCAGCTTAGCGCCCGAGTCTTTCACCACCTTGGCCCACTTGGTGGTTTCGCTTTGCACCAGGCTGGCCAGGGCCTCGGGCGTGCCGGGCGCCACCTCTAGGCCCAGCGCCGCCAATTTGGCCTGCACGTCGGGAAGGGTCAGCACGCGCAGGGTTTCGGCATTGATGCGCAGCTGCACATCGCGCGGCAAACCGGCGGGCGCAAACAGTGCAAACCACGAGGTGGCCTCAAAGCCGGGCAAGCCCTGCTCGGCAATGGTCGGAATGTTCGGCGCAGCGGGCGAACGTACCGCGCTGGTCACACCCAGGGCGCGCACCTCGCCCGCCTTGACCAAGGGCAGGGCCGAGGGCATGTTGTCAAAAATCATTTGGATGCGGCCCCCCAACAAGTCGGGCACGGCCTGGGCCCGACCCTTGTACGGGATGTGCTGCATCTTCACGCCCGCCAAGGTGTTGAACAGCTCGCCCGACAGGTGGATGGAGGTGCCGCTGCCCGATGAGCCAAAGTTCAGTGGCTCTTTGCGCGCCAGCACGATCAGCTCGGCCACATTCTTGGCAGGCACATTGTTGTTGAGCACCAGCAGGTTGGGTGTGGAGGCCAAGAAGGCGATGGGCGTGAAGTCTTTCAGGTTGTTGTAAGGCATGTTGCCATAGAGCGCCGGGTTGATGGCGTGGGTGCCCACCGTGCCCACCACCAGGGTGGCGCCATCGGGTGTGCTTTTGGCCACAAAGTCGGCGCCAATGTTGCCGCCCGCCCCGGCCTTGTTGTCTACCGTAAAACTTTGGCCCAGGCTCTGCCCCCATTTGTCGGCCAAGACACGGGCCAGGGTGTCGGGCGCACCACCGGGCGGAAAGGTCACCACGATCTTCACCGGCTTGCCCGGCCAGGGGGCTGATTGGGCTGCAGAGCTCATGGGTACTGCGATAGCAGCTAGCAAAAATATAGCACTTAGCAAGCTAGGCAGTAGCACAGACGAAACGGAAGTGCGGACAAGTTGGGGCATGGCAGGCGGTGCGCAGTGGCACAGAGTGGGGTCAATAAGCGCAGATTGTTGGCCCAAGCGCGGCCCGCCGATGCTGCGGCAAACCCCAATGCCCAAGGCCGCGCAGGCGGCATACCATGGGTGCTCTTATTTTTCTAGCAACCTCCCGCACCACGAGCACAACACCATGCAAGCCTCTACCTTTCGCTCTACCCCCCGCCTCTCGCCAGCCAACCGCGTTTTCAGCGCAGCCTTCAGCGCCATGGCCTTGTGCGCAGTGGCCGCCCTGCCCGCCCCGACCTTGGCACAAAGCACAGCAGCCGCAACAACGCCCGCAGCCGCCACCGCGCCCCTGGGCAAAACCGAGCTCACCTGGCTAGGCCAAGCAGCCTTTCGCATCAAAACCCCGGGCGGCAAAATCATCGTGGTGGACCCTTGGATCACCGGCGGCCCCAAAGCCCCGGCCATGTACAAAACCGACCTCTCGGCCTTGGGCAAGATCGACGTGCTCTTGGTAACCCATGCCCACGTAGACCACATGGGCGACGCGCCCGCCCTGGCCAAGCTCAACAACACCAAGCTCTACGGCCCGGCCGACATGGTCACGCCCCTGGTAACCCTGGGCATCTTGCCCGCCGAGCTGACCCACCGCTTTAACAAAAGCGGCAGCGTCACACCCGCGCCGGGCATCAAGGTCACAGCGGTAGCGGCGGAGCATTCATCGCTGTTGGTGTGGAACAACCCGGCCACCGGCAAGAACGAGTCGCACCCGGCAGGCGAGGCGGTGGGCTACATCATCGAGCTAGAGAACGGCTTCAAAATTTGGCATATGGGCGACACCGGCCTGTTTGGCGACATGAAGTTCATCGCCGACTACTACAAGCCCGACCTGGTGCTGGCGCCGATTGGCGGCAACTTCACCATGGGCCCTGAAGACGCGGCCTTTGCCATGCGCAACTGGATCGCCACCAAGGGCGTCGTGCCCATCCATTACAACTCCAACCCGCTGGCCAAAGGCACCCTGGCCGAGTTTCAAGCCGCCATGAAGGGCGCAGCCGTGCCCGTGGTGCCCATGACCGAGGGGCAGACGCTGGCGTTTTAAGCGCCGCGATTTGCGCACGCTATCGCGTTCGCAATGGGCTCAGTCTGGCACAAATTTGTTGGTAAAGGTGGTGGCGTCTTGCGCCAGCTCGAAGCTGGCCAACTGCCCCGCCTTGTTGTCGGCCATGCGGTGCGCCGCAAACAAGCTGTACTTGCCCTTGAAGTTAAAGGCCGGCAGGTCGATCAACGTGTAGGGGAAGGGCACAAACACCTCGTGCGCAAACAGGGTGCGGTGCACATTGCGCGGCGAGGGGAAGAGCTTGTAGGTGTCGGTGCTAAGGGTTTTTTCGGCCATGGGGCATTGTACAGAGGGGTA
>CANFOR010000196.1 GCA_947448675.1 Betaproteobacteria bacterium | reverse complement strand
TCGGCACTCAAAAAGGCTGCCAATCGGCCGATTGGCTATGTGCCCAGTGCGGTGATGCTCAACGCCAAGCTGGCCAAGGGCGCGACCTTGTTGCATGTGGTCGCTCTCACGCGCAGCTTGGGCGCGCTGCAAACGGCAAAAGACGCGCAACCTGAGGTGTTTCGCTGGACCGACCCGGGCGAGTCTTATGTGAGCTGCACCTTTGTAGGCGGCAAGCTGGCGCAGTGGGAGTTGGTGCGGCCCAGTGTGGTAGACGAGCCCAGCGCTGGAGCCACGTAAAATCCCTTGTTTATCGGCCCGCTTGTGGCCGCATTGAGTTAATTGAAGGAACCCCCATGGCAATGCCAGCCCCTACATCGATGTCTGACCGCGACGGCAAAATTTGGATAGACGGCCAGATGGTCGATTGGCGCGACGCCAAGATCCATGTGCTGACCCACACCCTGCACTACGGCTGCGGCGCGTTTGAGGGCGTGCGCGCCTACAACACCGTCAATGGCACGGCTATTTTTCGCTTGCAAGAGCACACCGAGCGCCTGTTTAACAGCGCCAAGATTTTGCGCATGAAAATCCCGTTTACCCAAGACGAGGTGAACGAAGTGCACCGCAACGTGGTGCGCGGGAACAAGCTCGAGAGCTGCTACCTGCGCCCATTGACCTGGATCGGCGACAAAAAATTGGGCGTGTCACCCCGCGGTAACACCATCCACCTGATGGTGGCGGCTTGGGCCTGGGGCGCTTACCTGGGCGAAGAGGGTTTAAAGCGCGGCATTCGCGTCAAGACCAGCAGCTACACCCGCCACCACGTCAACATCACCATGACGCAGGCCAAAGCGGTGAGCAACTACACCAATAGCATTTTGGCCAATATGGAAGCCACCGACGACGGCTACGACGAAGCCCTGTTGCTCGACGCCAATGGCTTTGTCAGCGAAGGCGCGGGCGAGAACATTTTCGTCATCAAAAACGGTGTGATCTACACGCCTGACCTCTCGGCTGGTGCACTCAATGGCATCACCCGCAACACCGTGTTCCACATTGCCAAAGACTTAGGCCTAGAGATCGTGCAAAAGCGCATCACCCGCGACGAGGTCTACATTGCCGACGAAGCCTTCTTCACCGGCACCGCCGCAGAAGTCACGCCGATCCGCGAGCTCGACCGCATTGAGCTGGGCAAGGGCGACTACGTGGGCAGCCGTGGGCCGATTACCGAGAAAATCCAAAGCGCGTTTTTTGACATCGTCAATGGCCGCAACCCCCAATACGCATATTGGTTGACCAAAGTATGAGCAAGCCCATCGAACTTTTGGCCGCCGACCTTAACCCCCAGGGCGGCGTGTTTTGCCCCAGCGCCAAGGCCGACATGAAGCTGTGGAACAGCCACCCCAAGGTTTACCTTGACGTAGGCAAAACCGGCCAGGCCAAGTGCCCTTATTGCGGCACGGTGTACCAGCTCCAAGCGGGCGAGCACTTCCACGGGCACTGAGCCTGCGTCACGCGGGTCTTGTTTTCGGGCAAAAGAATTGGAATCTGACCCCCATTCGTCCCATTCGTCTTTGGTGATCGCCCCGCAATGGCTGGGCGACGCAGTGATGACCGAGCCGCTGTTGCGCCGTTTGGCCGCGCGCGGCGAGCGCATCAGCGTGGCGGCTCTGGCCTGGATAGCGCCCCTGTACCGCGCCATGCCCCAGGTGGCCGAAGTGATCGAACTGCCCTTTGGCCACGGTGGCCTGCAGTGGAGCGCTCGGCGCGCACTGGGGCGGCAACTCCAGGGGCGTTTTGACACCGCCTATGTGCTGCCCAACTCGTTCAAAAGCGCGCTACTGCCCTGGTTTGCGGGCATTGCGCAACGCGTGGGTTACTTGGGCGAAGCGCGCTGGCCTTTGCTCACCCAGCGTCTGCCCAACCCACGCAAAGACCAACGTCCGCCCATGGTGGCTTTTTACTCGGCGCTGAGCGGCGAGCCGGGCACCCAGGCCGACCAACCCCGGCTGTACATCGACGCGGCGCAAGCCCAGGCCACACTGCACAACCTCGGCTTGGCACCCGGTGCTTACTGCGTGTTTGCGCCGGGCTCGGAGTATGGCAGCGCCAAGCGCTGGCCTGCCACGCACTACGCCGAACTGGCGCGCAGCGTGCATGCAGCGCAAGGCTTGCCGGTGCTGCTGCTGGGCTCGGCCAAAGAAGCTGCTCTGTGCGCGCAGATTGCTGCGCTAGCCCCCGGCCTGTGCCTCAACGCAGCAGGCAAAACCTCGCTAACGCAGGCCCTGCATGCGATTGCAGCTACAAAATTCATAGTGAGCAACGACTCCGGCCTGATGCATGTAGCCGCCGCTTTGGGCGTGCCGCAAGTGGCACTGTTTGGCTCTTCCGACCCGCGCCACACCCCCCCGCTGAGCCGCCACGCGCAGGTGCTGTGGCTCAAGACCGACCCGGCCTACCAGCCCGCGCTGGACTGCGCGCCCTGCTTTGCCCGCGAGTGCCCGCTCGGCCACACGCGCTGCTTGCAAGACTTGCTGCCCAGCCGCGTCATGCCAGCGCTGGCACAAGCGCTGGGCTGAACCACGCACAGCCCATTCTCCACATACCCAGCGCAGCCAAGACCGGCTCCAGCGCGCAAAAAAAAAGCCACCCAAACAAGTTTGGATGGCGCAAACGCTCTGAACCCAGAGCGACGTTGGAGACCTTGCAAACCGCGTAACCCTCGTGCTGCGTGGTTTGTGTGACAGCGAACAGGTTTCACTGTAGTGCCATTTCTTGCAGCTGAACATCCACAAAACTGTGGATGCGCTGCCAGCGCGGATCAGGCCAGGGGCTTGACCAAGGGCAGGCGCACCACAAAGCACGCTCCCGGCCCCAAGCCGTCTAAGGGCTCTACGCAGGCCACCGTGCCGCCATGGCGCGTGGCAATCGACTTGACCAAGGCCAGGCCCAGGCCCACACCGCCCTCGCGCTCGCTGGCCCCGGGCAGACGGTAGAAGGGCTCAAAAATTCGCGCACGCTGCGCCGCGGGTACGCCGGGGCCGAGGTCGCGCACGCGCAGCTCGGTAAAGCCCTGCTGCGCGGCCATACTCACATGCACCTCGCCCGCGCTGTAACGGCGCGCGTTCTCCAGCAGGTTGCGCACCAGGCGGCGCAGCAGCTTGGGCACGCCACGCACGCTGGCAGCATGGGCCTCTAAGCTGGCGCCTGATTGCGCGCATTCTTCAGCGACCAAGCCCGTCCAGTCCACGGTTTCGAGCGAGCCAATATCGGTCTCGGGCGAGTCCAAGCGGCTGGCCAGCAAGATCTCGCCAATCAGCTCGTCGAGCTCGACAATGCTGCGCTCCATTTCAAAGCGCTGGGCCACAGATGGCGAGCGCTCACCCATCAGCTCCAGACCCATGCGGATGCGCGTGAGCGGTGAGCGCAGCTCGTGCGAGGCATTGGCCAACAGGGTTTTGTGGGCATTGAGCAGGCTCTCGATGCGCTCGGCCGCATGGTTAAAGCGCTCGGCCAAAAAACCCACTTCATCATGGCCCTGCACCGCAACGCGGGCAGCCAAATCACCCGCGCCCCAGCGCTCGACGCCTTGCTGCAAGCGCTCTAGCCGTTTGGTCAAGCGCCGCACAATGGGGAAAATGCCCACGGCCACGGCCAGCGCGACAATAATTTGCAGCCACAAAAAGCCAAACTGGGCGCGGTACCAAGCGCCGCGCAGACCCGGTGGCGGCGGTGGCCGCGGCACGTGGATGTGCAGCACCTGGCCGTCGTTCATGTTCACGTCAAAGTCAAAACCACGGCGCTGCGGCTCCCCTTGCTCGGCATGGGGCGTGGGCACGGGCGAAGGCGGGCGCATGCGCAACTCGCCGTGGCCGATCACCTCGCCGCTTTGGTTGTTGACCAAAATTTCGCGCGGCGGCAGCTCGGCCGTCATGCTCCAGACCCAGCCCACCAAAAGCGTGAGCGTGGCCACTGCAGCCACCACGGCCAGCCAAATTTTTAGGTACAGCGGAAGGCGCAGCTTAGGCATGCAATGCAGCGCAACTTACTCTTGCGCGCGCGCAAACACATAGCCCACACCACGCACTGTCAAGATGCGTTTGGGGTTCTTGGGGTCGGTCTCAATGGCGGCGCGAATGCGGCCCATGTGCACGTCGATCGAGCGGTCATAGGCGTCGAGCTCGCGGCCGCGCACGGCCTCCATGATTTGCTCGCGGGTCAGCACCCGGCCCGCGCGCTCGGCCAGGGCCAAGAGCAGGTCAAACTGGTAGGAGGTTAGGTCGCAAGGTTTGCCGTTCAGGCTGACGTTGCGCGCGTCGCGGTCAATCGCCATCGAGCCAAACTGCAGCAGCTTGGTCTCGGGGTTGCCCATGTCGCTGCCCCGGCGCAAGATGGCGCGCACCCGGGCCAGCAGCTCGCGCGGCTCAAAAGGCTTGGGCAGGTAATCGTCTGCGCCAACCTCCAAGCCAATCACGCGGTCCATCGGGTCGCCCTTGGCGGTGAGCATCAGCACCGGGGTGCGGGCTTGGGCATTGCCCGCACTGCGGATGCGGCGGCACACTTCCAGGCCGTCCATGTCGGGCAGCATCAGGTCCAAAATAATCAGGTCAGGTGCTTGTTCTTGCACGGTGCGCAGGCCGGTAGCGGCGTCGCCCGCATGGTTAAAACCATAACCCGACTGGCGCAGGTACTCGCCCACCATGTCGGCCAACCGGTGGTCGTCTTCGATCATCAAAAGTTGCTGGGCCATGTTCATATCGTAGGGCTTTTCAAAATTAGGTGGAATGGCCGGTGGCTCAACGCATGCGATCTAACACAACGGCAGCTGTGCTTTACATAGTCGCAGTGGGGTCTTTCGCGGGCTTTAAGCGGGGGTAAAGTTATGTAAATACACGACCCTTGCTAGGATTGCGCGTGAAATATTTGCTCTACTTTTTATAGCTGTCTACGCATATTCCATGGGCCTTGCAGGGGTTTTTGCTCTAAAAAATGACCTGTAAGGCCTTATTTTTCCAGTTTTTCCGCTGCAGCAGACGGCGTGGTAATGCGCGAGGCCAGCCACACCAAAACCAAGACCGGCAAGCCCAGCAAGGCGGTGGCGGTGAAGAAGTGGGCATAGCCATAGGCGTTGACGTATTCGCCCGAGAAGCCCGCTAAAAATTTGGGCAGCAGCAGCATGATGGAGCTGAACACCGCGTACTGCGTGGCCGAGTAGCTAACATTGGTCAGGCTCGACAAATACGCGATGAAGGCCGCCGAGGCAATGCCGCTGGCCAGGTTGTCGGCCGAGATCACCCAAATCAGCGCGTTCACATCGTGCCCGCGCGTGCCCAACCAGGCAAAGAGCAAATTGCTGGCCGCACTGAGCAACGCGCCGAGCATGAGCACGCGCATCACGCCCCAGCGCATGGCCAT
>CANFOR010000195.1 GCA_947448675.1 Betaproteobacteria bacterium | reverse complement strand
TGGCTTGAAAACCTCCTTCCCCCAAAAATTGAAAAAACCGACCCGGCCGATCGCCGCAGCGTGCCCGAGGGTTTGTGGCTGAAATGCCCGGGCTGCGACACCGTGCTCTACAAGTCCGACCTGGAGCAAAGCCAAAATGTGTGCCCCAGCTGCAGCTGCCACCACCGCATCGGCGCGCGCACGCGGCTTGACCATTTTTTAGACCCCGAAGGCCGCTATGAAATCGGCCAAGAGGTGATCCCGGTTGATCCGCTCAAGTTCAAAGACAGCCGCAAGTACCCCGAGCGCCTGAAAGAAGCGCTAGAGAACACCGGCGAGACCGATGCGCTCATCGTCATGGGCGGTGCGGTGCACAGCATCAGCGTGGTGGTAGCCTGCTTTGAGTTTGACTTCATGGGCGGCTCCATGGGCAGCGTAGTGGGCGAGCGTTTTGTACGCGGCGTGCACACCGCCATCGAGCAAAAAGTGCCCTTCATTTGCTTCACGGCCACCGGCGGCGCGCGCATGCAAGAGGGCTTGCTCAGCCTGATGCAAATGGCCAAAACCAATGCGGCGCTGACGCGCTTGGCTAAAAAAGGCTTGCCCTACATCAGCGTGCTGACCGACCCCACCATGGGCGGCGTCAGTGCAGGCTTTGCCTTCTTGGGCGACGTGGTAATTGCCGAGCCCAAAGCGCTGATTGGTTTTGCCGGGCCACGCGTGATCGAGTCCACCGTGCGCGTGACCTTGCCCGAAGGCTTTCAACGTGCCGAGTTTTTGCAAACCAAGGGCGCGGTGGACTTTATTTGCGACCGCCGTGAGCTGCGCAAAAACATCGCCAATGTGATGGCCTTGCTGCAACGCCAAAGCGCCGACGCCGTCGCTTGACCCATATGGCCCCCACGCTTCTGGCTTTGCGTAGTGCACTGCCCCCCGAGGGGGTCGCTGTCGCCTTGGGGTGGCCCGGCGGCGCCTGAGCAGCTTTGGTGAAGCTGGACTCCCTCCCCCTCTTCCCTGTGGGAACGGTGTTGTTCCCAGAAGGCGTGCTGCCGCTCAAGGTGTTTGAGGTGCGCTACCTCGACATGATTGGCAAATGCCACAAAACCGGCGCGCCCTTTGGCATAGTGGCCCTCACGCAGGGCTCTGAGGTGCGCAAGCCGGGAGCTAGCGAGGCGTTTGCTGACGTGGGCATCCTCGCCGTGCTGGAGACTCTGGAGCGCCCGCAGAGCGGCCTGATGCATATCCGCTGCAAAGGCGCACAGCGCTTTCAGATTGACGCGCGCCGCCAACTGCCCTATGGCCTGTGGGTGGCCGACGTGACGCTCTTGCCCGACGATGCCGCGGTGGCCCTGCCCGGCGACTTGCAGCGCGCTGCCGATGCCCTGGGCAAGCTAATTGCCAGCCTACAGCAGCGCGGCCTTAGCCATGCACAAATGCCCCTGCACGGGCCCTACCGCTTAGATGATTGCGGCTGGCTGGCCAACCGCTGGTGCGAGCTGCTGCCCCTTCCATTGGACATGCGCCAACGCCTAATGGCGCTTGACAATCCGCTGGTGCGGCTAGAGCTGACGGTGGACATTTTGGAGCGCAGCGGGGTCTTGCCAGCAGCGTCCTAAAGACTGCGAAAGCTATAAAAACTATAGCTGCTCACGCATATTCCATGCGCATTTCAGGCCTTTTTGCCTCTGAAAATCCGAGTTAAACTTGGCCCAAATACTCTGGCACTTGCTGTTTGATCCAGAGCCGAATTGCGCTGGCCTGGGGCGCGGGGCCCGCCGCGTCGATCCAGCTGCAAGCGGCCAACACGTCAAAGGGCAGCAGGCCCGAAGATTTGGCCACACGCAGCTTAGGGTGCGGCGTGGGCAGAGTGGTTTCGTCGTCGGCCAAGAGTTCTTCATAGAGCTTTTCACCGGGGCGCAGGCCCGTAAATGCAATCGGCACCTCTTGTTCGGACTTGCCCGAAAGCCGAATCAGCATGCGCGCCAGCTCGACAATTTTGACGGGCTCGCCCATGTCGAGCACATAGATTTGGCCCGACTGGCCCATCAGCCCGCCTTGCAGCACCAGCTGCGCAGCTTCGGGGATGGTCATAAAGTAGCGCACGATGTCGGGGTGGGTCACGGTGACGGGGCCACCGCGGGCAATTTGCTCACTGAACAGCGGCACCACCGAGCCGCTAGAGCCCAGCACATTGCCAAAGCGCACCGACACATACTGCGTGCCCGTGAACTCGCTGGCCACAGCTTGCACAGCCAGCTCGGCCACGCGTTTGGACGCGCCCATCACATTGCTGGGGTTGACGGCTTTGTCGGTCGAGATCATCACGAAGCGCTGGGCACCACAGGCAGCTGCAGCGCGGGCCGTGTTCACCGTGCCCAGCACATTGGTTCGCAGGGCTTCAATCTCGTTGTGCTCTTCCATCAGCGGCACATGCTTATAGGCCGCGGCGTGGAACACCACCGCCGGGCGATGCTGCGCGCAAATCGCCGCAATGCGGCTGGCTTCGCGCACATTGGCTGTGTAGTACAAGCCCGCCATCTGCGGATGGGCCTGGCGTAGTTCTTGTTCGAGCCGGTACACGGCAAACTCCGACACATCGACGCAGACCATGCGGGCCACTCCGAAGCGAGCGATTTGGCGGCACAGCTCCGAGCCAATTGAACCGCCTGCTCCGGTGACCAAAACCGTTTGCCCGGCAAACAATTCCGACAGGCCTTTTTTGTCGAGCTGCACGGGTGCACGGCCGAGCAGGTCTTCAAGCTCAACCTTGCGCGGGCCTACATTAGCGCTTTGCAGCCAGTCGTCTGGCCTGGGCATGGTCAATAAACTCAGGCCCTCGCCCACAGCATTGAGCAATACCTCGCGTCGTTCTTGCGAGCCCGGTGGGCTAGCTACCAAAGCAGTGCTCGCGCCACTGGATTTGGCCAAACTGGCCATTTGCCTTGGCTCACCCAGTACAGGAATGCCCTGCAGCGAACGCCCGACTTCGCTGACAATGGGCGACAAAATTCCCACGGCTTGCCACTGTGCTGAGCCGCGCAGCGCGCGCAGCGCATCCGACGCATCGGCCAAGCTGCCCATAATCAACAAAGGGCTGGCACCCGTTTTGAGCAACTTACGCTCGGCCACCGTCCGCCAAGCGGCCCGCGCTGCACCCAAAAGTACCAAGGCAATCAATGGTTGCAGCACCAAGACAGAACGCGGAAAATTGGGCAAACGCAGCATCAGCACAATGGCCGTCGTGATGAGCGCGCCGAGCATGATGCCAATGGCCAATTGGCGCAGTTCGGGCAAACCGATATAGCTCCACACTTGGCGGTAGACGCGAGACACCATCAGACCCACACCATAAGCCAACAAGCACTCGGGAGCAGAAGACCATGCGAGCGCCACGAACTCATCGGGCACGTCGAGATTAAAGCGCAGCCAAAACGCCAGCCCCCATGCCAGCAAGATCAGCACAAGATCGATACAAAACAGGAAAAAAGTAGACCTAAGCAGCCGCACGCCAAGCCTCCGCCATGCACAGGGCGCTGCGCAGATGATCGATCACACGTTCGAGCTGCACGTCCGTTAGATTCGAGCCAGAAGGTAAGCAGATGCCCGCCTCGAACAAGCCCGCAGATACGTCTTGGTCTGGTGCATGTTTGAAATAGGGTGCATCTTGGTACAGGGGCTGCAAATGCATGGGTTTCCACACGGGCCGGGCCTCTATAGCGTGCCGTTCAAGGTGCTTCATCACCAATTCACAACGCATGGCAGCATGCGGGCCACTGAGCGTTAAACACGTGAGCCAGCGCGTGGAATGGTAGCCCAGCGGCTCTGGCATCCAACGCACCTGCGGCATGTCGACCAATGCATCGCGGTAAATCTGGAATACGCGACGGCGTTGCGCTACACGCGTTTCTAAAACCTTAATCTGACCGCGTCCGATGCCCGCCAAAATATTGCTCATGCGGTAGTTGAAACCCACCACACTGTGCTCGTAATGGCGAGCAGCATCCCGTGCTTGGGTAGAAAGCTTACGCGCCTGGCTAATCAGATCTGCATCATTAGACGCCAGCATGCCACCGCCCGAGGTGGTGATGATTTTGTTGCCATTGAACGAGAACACACTGAGCTTGCCAAAACTACCACTGGCGCGGCCTTTGTAGCTTGCGCCCAATGACTCCGCTGCGTCTTCCAGCACCGGCACACCGTAGCGTTCACAAATCGGTAGCAAGGCGTCCATATCGGCGCTTTGGCCATACAGATTGACCACCACAATGCAGCGCGGCATTCGGTTCATTTTTTGTGCATGCGCCAAGGCCTGCTCCAAGGCCAGGGGTGACATGTTCCAAGTTTCGGGCTCGGAGTCAATGAACACGGGGTGGGCTTGGCAATACAAAATAGGGTTGCAGCTCGCCACGAAGGTGAGTGAAGAACAAAACACCGTGTCACCAGGTTTCACGCCCAAAAGCAACAAACCCAGATGAATGGCGGCAGTGCCAGAAGTCAATGCGGCCGCATGGTCTAAACCCACAAAGCTGGCAAGCTCGTGCTCAAAGCCATCTACATGGGGCCCGAGCGGGGCGATCCAATTGGACTTAAAGGCATCGGCCACAAAGGCCGTCTCTTCCTCGCCCAAATGCGGAGATGACAGGTAAATGCGCTGGGAGAGTTCACGCCGCAAAACCACATCCACCAGCGCGCCTTCTCTCGACAACACCGGCACCTGGTCGATCTGGTGAGCGTCCATCAAAGCGAGCACCGCTGCTGCGGACGCATCATCTGCCAGGGTAATCGGAGTTTGATGTGCCAATGCGGCCAGCGTGGTCGCATCTGCGTCGCCAGTGAGCACAGCGCGGCGCAAATCACCATCGGTGAGGGTGCGCAATAAATTGCCTTGCGCATTGCAGAGCAATAAAACGCCTTTGCCGCAAGCGTCCATTTGCGCCAAAGCAGCGCGCAGAGTGCAGGCCGGTAGCACACGCAAAGCGTCTAAATCTTGTGGGCTCATTGGATCTTTCTGGCTGGCACACCAACATAAATACCGGGTTCAAGAATCGAGCGCTGCACGACAGCACCCGCACCCACAACGACATCGTCTGCTACCGACAATCCGGGCAAGACCACAGACCCCGACCCTAGTAACACCCTTTTACCGATGCGCACCGCACCGCCCAAACTCACGTTGGGGGCGATATGACTGAAATCATCTATCTGCACATCGTGGTCTACGATCGCACCATGATTGACGATGACACCAAGGCCGAGTTGCGAGCTGGCGGATAACACACTGTGCGATGCAATAAAACAGCCCACCCCCACCACGGCATAAGCGCTCACACTGGCTTTCGGGTGAACCACACTTACAGCCCTTACCAACCCAAAGCGCAGCAGCTCACGTTGCCGCGCTGTATTGTTGCCAATGGCGACATGCACTTTG
>CANFOR010000194.1 GCA_947448675.1 Betaproteobacteria bacterium | reverse complement strand
GGGCCTGCAGCGGCGGGGGCCGTTGACGTTTACGTAAACGTCAATTTACCACGTTTGCCTGCGCGCCAGGCCTTGGGGGCATGTGGGTAACCGCAATGCGGGCCGTGGCGTTTTGCTTTAGCCTGTGAGACTTCAGGAGACCCACCATGCCCGCCCCTAGCCGCACCACCCGTACCGATGCCACCCGCACCGATGCCAGCCAGCCCAACCGCCGCAACCTGCTGGGCTCTAGCGCCCTTTTGGCCACCGGCGCACTGCTGGGCTGCGCCACCCCTGGCAATGCCGCCAACGCGCCTAAAACGCCCTTTGCCGTGCCCGCTACCTACCTGCCCATCGTCGGCTCCGACGAGCAGTTCCCCGTGCGGCGCGTTTACTGCATTGGCCGCAACTACGCCGCCCATGCGCGCGAGATGGGCTCAGACCCGACGCGCGAGCCGCCGTTTTTCTTCCAAAAACCCACTGACGCCATTCAGCTCGTGCCCCATGGCACCGTGGCCGACCACCCCTACCCACCCCTGACCAAAAACTACCACTACGAGGCCGAACTAGTGGCCGCCCTGGGCAAAGGTGGGCGCAACATTCCGGTGACCCAGGCGCTCGACTGCGTGTACGGCTACACCCTGGGCCTGGACATGACCCGGCGCGACCTGCAACGCGCCATGGGCGACGAAAAAAAGCCCTGGGAAATCGGCAAAAGCTTCGACCACTCGGCCCCCATCGGCGCGCTGCACAAAGTGGCGCAAAGCGGGCACTTCAGCAAAGGCGCGATCTGGCTCAAGGTCAATGGCAACACCAAGCAAAGCGCCGATTTGAGCCAAATGATCTGGTCAGTGGCCGAGCAAATTGCCAAACTCTCAGAGGCGTTTGAGCTCTTCCCCGGCGACATCATCTACAGCGGCACACCTGAAAACGTGGGCCCCGTGGTGCGCGGCGACGTGATCGAAATGCACATCGACGGCCTACCCAATTTGAGCGTCAAAATTGTTTGAACACAGGGCCTGGCGCCGCGCCGCTGTTGCGCCCGAGCGCATCGGCGCGGTAAGAGGCAAAGTGTCCGACGAAGAAATGCTGGCGGTGAGCCGATCTTTGGCCGTGTTTTGGGGTGTGATTTGAGCCTGCTGGTTTGCGCCGCGATGGGCTGGGCAAGCACCTGGAGCGCATCAGGCTTTGGCAAGCCACTCACTGCCTGAAACATCGCCTGCCGCGCTGGCGGATGACCTGGCAAACGATGACGGGATTTGCACTTGGCGGATGTTTTTACAGCCTCAACGTTTGAGGTAACAGGCCTCGCGCGCTTTATGCGCGAGGTCCGTGTTGACCAATGGGTTGGGCCGCGGACGGATGGTGGTATGGCTGGGAGATAAATCCAAAACACCTTTCATCTCTGACCATTTCAAAGAAGTCTATGCATCTGCAATAATCATTGGCTAGGCGAAAGACCAATTGTTTGTCTTCCTTGGGCGTTTGAAGGCCAAAATATACTTGTTTCAAGAATCCCCCGTCGATTGCAAAAATGCCACTAGCTTTACGAATAAGTCTGACTTCTTTTTCATAATCCCAAGCGGGGCTTTTGGTTTTTAGATAGGTGAGCGCCAAGTCTTTGACGAATTGCTCTTCATCAGCGGTAGGGCTATTCAATAGCCGTTCGACTAGAGGGTCAGCGCAATAGTCGATTTCCCCTCCAACGACGAGTTGGAATTGCGTGCTCAATAGAAAGGATTTTGGAAATTGATACTTGAGGCATACCCCTCGATGCTCGTCAGCGTAATGTGCCCACAATAGCGTTTCAAAAAGGGCATTGTCTGTATGCATTGAGAAAGAACAGACTCCAACAGTAGTTAGTGTGGATTCCCAAGTATCAAAAAATGGTTGATTGTCTAAATGTTTTTTAAGGAATAGAGCTCTCTCGCCGTCGGCTACAGACATGGCTTTTTGAAACGCCGCTCTTAGGTTGAGGCGGCAGTCAAATGGGTCGTTCAAATCGCTTGGCTTTGCGAAGTACAAATGTGGATTTACTAAAGAATCCACGAGGCGCTTATTTACCGCCCTGAATTTGTAAACGAACAAATCATCGTTCATTTGGTTGATGCCTAACGGCGCAAAACTACTCATGGCCTTGGAGAGGTTCAACGTTGGAGGCCAGGCGACGCCGCAGGTGGTCGCCTCTGGGCCGACCTGTTACCCACGCTTGCGCGGAAACGAAACGACAGATTGTTCACGTCCGAAACCTCCTGCCAATAAAGACCAAACCAGCCGCCATTACAAAGCTAGCAACACACAGCAGTCCCGCGAGCGGCGGTTGTCTGCACCGTGCGTTCTCGGCAAAGAGAGAGTAAGCGCAATTGCAAGCCGTGCACGCCAAACTGCTTGAAGAGAAAACCCAGAGCAGGCAATACAAGCCGATGACGACCAAGATCGCGGCCGAAGCGTAACAAGCGATGCGAATGCCCAGTGCTCTATTCAAGCTGGCTAACTCAATGCATACCGCAAAATCTGCGGTATCAAAACGCTCTTGCGGTTTAAATCATCCTTAAAAACCCAATCGCAGCAATCCCTTGCGTGATTGCGCTGCATAAAAACAGTTGTCATAGAACCCATGAAGCCCGGCTCTCTAAGGCGTTGCCGCCAAGCCATCCACCGCCTGAAACATCGCCTGCCGCGCTTGGCTGATGACTTGGCCTTTCCACGGGTCGGTGTCTACGTAGAACGCATCGCGCACTTGCAGGCGCAGGGCGGCGGCTTGCGCGGCGCTGGCTTGCGGGTGGCGGCGCAGCCACTGGTCGGCGCGCAGGGCTTGCAGCACCTCGGGGCCGGGCAGGGTGCCGTATTCGAGCGCAATGCCGGTGAACTCGGCCTGCGGCGCTTCGTCAAAAACCGCGTTGACCATTTGCCCGCTGAGCACGGCAGACACCGAGCTGCCGTCGAAGCTATTGGTCACTGGCGTGCTGCCGCCGCTCCACCAGGCTGCTGCGCGGGCAAAGGCTTGCGCGTCGTAACGGCCCGCGTAAATGCGTTCGCCAATGCCATTGGGGCCCAGGCCGGTGTGCAGGTCGATCCAGCCCAGGCGCTGTGCGCGGCTGGCGTGCTGGCGCAGCAAGGCGCGCACGCTGAGGTTGCTCCAGCAGGGCGCGGTGCCTGCGTAAAACAAGCCGTCGGCAAAGGCGTTTTGCCCGCTGGTAACTGCAGTTTGAAAGGCTTTTAGGCCCACAAGGCGCATCTGCTGTGCGATAGCAGCTACGTTTTCTGTAGCAGGCGGCCAAAGCTCGGGCACCAAGAGCGCATGCAGTGGCGCGTAGGCGCTGTTGCCGGGCGCGGGCTGCCCATGGGGGCCAAAGTTGCGGTTGAGGTCGACGTTTTCATGCGTGGTGCGCGAGGCCCAGGCAAAGCCATAGGGGTTGAGCGCATGCAGGTAGAGCACGGCCACGCCCTGGGCGCGGGCTTTGTCGCGCCACTCGGCGTCGTGCAGCGCAAACACCTGCACGCCCGAGCCGCAGTAGCCTTCTACGCCGTGGCAGCCGCTGCTGACGATGAGCATTTTTTTTGCGTTGGCGTCGCCGTCTAGCGCTACGTCTATCGCCAGTTCTTCGCCTTCAATGCCTTGCAAGGGGTGCACCAAGCTTTGCACGGCCAAGCCCGCGTTGGCTGCGGCGCTTAAAAACTTGACACGCGCCTGGGCATAGTTTTGCGAAAAGGCTTCCAGCAAGCCGATCATGCAGCGGCCCGCGCCAACCACTTCTCGGCCAGGGTGACCCAATAGGTTGCGCCCAGGGGGATCAGCTCGTCGTTGAAGTCGTAGCTGGGGTTGTGCAGCATGCAGGGGCCACCGCCGTGGCCCATCTCGCGGTGGCCGCCGTCGCCGTTGGCAATAAAGGCATAGCAGCCGGGCTTGGCCTGCAGCATGTAGGCAAAGTCTTCGGAGCCCATGGTGGGCTCTTGCACGTCTACATTGGCCTCGCCCACAATGCCAGCCATCACTTCGCGGGCAAAGTTGGCCTCAAAGGCCGAATTAATGGTGGGCGGGTAGTTGCGCACAAAGGCAAACTCGCATTGCATGCCATAGGCAGCGCACGTGGCCTGCGCCACCTCTTGCATGCGCCGCTCGATCAGGTCGAGCACCTCTACCGTAAAGGTGCGCACCGTGCCTTGCAGTTCGCAGCTGTCGGGGATCACATTGGTGGCCTCGCCCGCGTGGATCATGGTCACGCTGATGACGCCTGCGTCAATCGGCTTTTTGTTGCGGCTGATGATGGTTTGAAAGGCTTGCACCATGGCGCAGGCGGCGGGCACTGGGTCGAGCCCGGTGTGCGGCAGGGCCGCGTGGCCGCCCTTGCCCCGAAGGGTGATTTTGAACTCATTGCTCGAGGCCATCACCGGCCCGGCGCTGGCGGCAAAACGGCCCACCTGCGGGCCCGGCCAGTTGTGCAGGCCAAACACTGCTTGCATGGGGAATTTGTCAAACAAGCCGTCTTTGATCATCTCGCGCGCACCGCCGCCGCCTTCTTCAGCGGGCTGGAAAATCAAATACACCGTGCCGTCAAAGTTGCGGTGCTTGGCCAGGTGCTGGGCAGCAGCCAGCAGCATGGCGGTGTGGCCGTCGTGGCCGCAGGCGTGCATCTTGCCCGCGTGCTGGCTCGTGTGCGCAAAGGTGTTGAACTCTTGCATGGGCAGGGCGTCCATGTCGGCGCGCAGGCCCACGCCTTGGCCGCAGGCGCCGCCGTCGCGCCCCTGCACAATGCCCACCACGCCGGTGGTGCCCATGCCCCGGTGGACGGGAATGCCCCATTCGGTGAGCTTGGCGGCCACCACGTCGGCGGTGCGCTGCTCTTCAAAGCACAGCTCGGGGTGGGCATGGATGTCGCGCCGAATGGCGGCGATGCTAGCGGCTTGGGTGACGAGGGAGTCTAGGATGTGCATAGGGTTCTCGCTGGGGCAGTGGCTGTGGGGCTTGAAGCCAACAGTTTGCCAGAAAAGGCGCGGCGTGGGTTGGCGTCCGGCTGGCCACGCCGGGTGTCAGCACTATGGTGCGCAGCGATTCGCCCCACACAGCCGCTGGCAAAAAGCACATTCTCCGGTCGGCAGCCAAGAAGGGATGCGGTAGTAGCGGCGGTTGATCTCGGCCAGCACGCCTGCCTTGTAGGCCGGGTAGTCAAAGCCCTTGCCTTCGACTGCGTAAAAGCTTGCGCCGTCTTGCTCGAAGCGCAGCAAGGCGGTGGACGCAAAGTAGGGCGTGTAGTCGCTCATGAGCGGCACATCGGTGCGGATGATGCGAATGGTTTGGCCTTGGTATTGTGCAAAGTCCACTATCAGGTCGTCTTGCCGGGCGTGCGAGTCGCCCACGCCAAAGCTGGGCATGTACTGGCCGCGCGTGTAGGCGTAGATGGAGGCGGGCGTCCAGGCGTTGGCCATGAGCACCACGCCGGGCGCTTG
>CANFOR010000193.1 GCA_947448675.1 Betaproteobacteria bacterium | reverse complement strand
GTGCGCTCGGCCCCGGCGCGCCAACACCAAGAGCTGCACGACACGCTCGACCTGAGCGACTGGGTCACCCGCTGCCTGCGCAACGCTATAGACGACGCTACCGCGCGCTTGCAAGCCGGGCTGGCGGTGTTGGCATCGGTCGGCTCCACCGCGCCCTTTGTGGGCCTGTTTGGCACCGTATGGGGCATCTACCACGCCCTGCTGTCCATCGGTGCAGCGGGCCAGGCCAGCATCGACAAAGTGGCCGGGCCAGTAGGCGAGTCGCTCATCATGACGGCGCTGGGCTTGGCGGTGGCCATTCCGGCAGTGCTGGGCTACAACGCCCTGGTGCGCGGCAACAAAGGCGTGAGCGCCAAACTCAACCGCTTTGCGCACGACCTGCACGCCTATTTTGTGACCGGCTCGCGCGTTCAACCGAGCGTGCAAACCACTGCGCAACCTGGCGCGCAGAAAGGCTGAGCACCATGGCCTTTGGCACCCAAGACGACACCGATGAGGTGATGAACGAGATCAACATGACGCCCCTGGTAGACGTGATGCTGGTGCTGCTCATCATCTTCATCATCACCGTGCCCGTGATGAAGCACGCCGTCAACATCGACCTGCCCCGCGCCAGCAACCAAGCGCAAGACGCCAAGCCCGAAACCATTCGCCTGAGCGTAGACGCCGCTGGCCAGTACTACTGGAACGAAGCCCCCCTGCCAGACGCCGAGTTGGCCCCGCGCCTGAAAACCGCCGCAGGCAAAACCCCCCAGCCCGAGTTGCACATACGCGGCGACAAAGCCGTGCGCTACGAGCGCGTAGCCCAGGCCATGGCCGCAGCGCAGCAAGCAGGGCTGCGCAAGATTGGGTTTATTACGGAGCCGAAAAGTTAAACGCTTGCAATAGGTTTTCTCTGTGCTCAGGCTATAGTGCTTGTAACGAATGTGCGCGCGCACCTGGTCCAAAAGCCGCATGGGCTTGCTGGGAGCGGTGCCGGGTTTCATGGATTTTTTATAACTGTTTTCTTGCACAGTTCAATGGTGCAAGCCCTTGTTGCCATTGAGTTTTTAAGGATTTTTATGAATAATTTAAACCGCAACGCCGTTTTTGTACCGCAAGTTTTGCGGTATGCATTTCGTTAGGCCTCGCAACCCACGGTCTTCAAAGCGCCCAAGCAAGTTCACACATTTTGGAAGGCAACCTATGGCGAAACCACCCTACTGGAAAGGCCCCCATCCGTCTGACGCCACGCGGTGGCAAGGAGCCGACTCAGGCGAGAGTCTGTCGCTTTCTATGTACGGTGAAGCCCTATTCCACATGTACCGCAGATATGCGAAGCAGTGGAACGACATCGAACTCGACCGAGCCAGAAGTCTGTCGGAGCATACGCATGAGGTCTGCGGCGCGCGAGTCGTCGGCGCTCCCCGAAAGTTTGTCCTTCACCGTGACATCAATCGTGATGACGGTTGGATCCTTGAAGTAAAGTTTGCGCGCGGGTTCCACATCTACTACCCAGGATGGTCATGCGGGCTAAACACTCTGCGATCCAAGACCGACCTCCAAAGCGCAGTTCTGCACTGGCGGGGTGATGGAAGGTCGGAGTTCGAAGCGTGGCTCGTGCAGGAGCGAAGTGAAAACGAGTCGCGCGGCGAGTGGGCCGAGTACAAGTCGTAGTCGGGCCGCTTGCAGGCGAGGCCTAACCCCTCGAGGCGAGGCCCAACGGCAAGCCACTAGGCCGGGCTCCAGGTTGTGCTTATCATCCTTCCGCCGGGCCTGGCGTCTCGCCGTCGGTCCCGCCTCAACTCGAACTAGGCATCACAACTCGCATTCCTTCCGTCCACCAGATGTTAAAACCCCAGACCGAGCGACTTGGTGTCGCAGCACTTGAGTACTTCTTCTCGCAGCATGGCTGGCTGTTTCGAGAACAGACGACTCACGACTATGGCATCGACGCGCACTTGGAGATCGTTGAGGACAGTCGACCCACTGGAAAACTGATAGCAATACAGATCAAAAGCGGCGCAAGCTTCTTTAAGGAAGAAACCCAAGATTGCTTTGTCTTTCGCACCGACGATAAGCACGTAGCATATTGGGTCGGGCACTCAATGCCAGTTGTGCTGGCGCTCTTCAACCCACACACAAAGCAAGCGTTCTGGCAAGAGATTTCGAGACAGACGGTCCAGAATACTGGAAAGCAGTGGCGGCTCGATGTACCAAAAGAAGAGATGTTTGAAGACCCGCCGACCACGCTCAGGAGACTATCGTCCCTGACGCAACCAGAACCGTACACGAGAAGACTTAACCGACTTCGCATTGACCGCCGTTGGATGGATTTGATTCAGGCTGGAGTGCAGGTCCGAGTAGAGTTTGATGATTGGGTCAACAAGTCCTTGCCTCGATACCAGGTAACCATATCTACAGATGACGAGAAAGAGGTCTGGCCCACGCTATACACGCCCGGCGTTGGAATCGAATCAATGCTTGAACACTTCTTCCCATGGGCGAACTGCGCGGTAGATCAAGACGCTCAGATGGAAGCGGCGGAAGAAGAGTGGGCTGAGTCAAGGAGCGGTTTGGTCCCAATATCCGAGAACGGCGAAACGGCGATTTACCGACTATTGCTTTCATTGAACGACTTCGGCAATAGTTTTTTGGAAATCGATGACTACTTGTCTGATGCCAAAGCCCCAGAGAACATTGGTTTCACACTTGAGTCCACAGTGACGCCTAACTGATTGTAAAGTGGAGCGCCAACTATAAGGAGGAGTCACTCCATGAAAATCACCGTAGAAACCATCATCCCAGCGCCTGTCGCCACAGTCTGGAGCGCCTACACAAGCCCCGACGACATCAAGCAATGGAATACTGCTTCTGATGATTGGCACACCACCCAAGCCATCTTGAATAATTTTGCCAAGCACGTTGCAGCACGCCGGTGAGCGGTTTGAGCGACAAGTTCAGGCACTTTTGAAGTGCGCTATTGGCTCCATCCTGCGGCCGCTAAAGAACACAAATTTTCGCATTGAAGCCCCATAACGACCGTATTTCGTGCGTATTCAGCTATTGAATTTATAGCAGACGCAGGAACATGCTGGCAACTTACAAGCACAGCGCGGCACGCGGCGTACGCAAGTTTGGTTTTATTGCGGAGCCAAGGCAATGCAGCTTGAAAAATTGTAGTCAGCAAACTACAATGCATTTAGATGATCGAGCTTAAGCAAACCGAAACCTTCAGAAGGTGGCGAACGCGGCTCAAAGACGAACGGGTGCGCGCGCTCATTGCATCGCGTTGAGACCGTCTCGGTTTTGGGCTAGCGGGCGATGTAGCGCCCGTGGGGCAGGGGTGAGCGAATTGCGCATTCAGCATGGCCCCGGCTACCGCATCTACTTCCAGAAAAGGGGAAGCACCATCGTCGTTCTACTCTGCGGTGGCGACAAAGGCTCGCAAGCGAAAGACATCGTGGCAGCGAAACGCTTAGCCCAAGAATGGAAAGAATGAAATGGCTGAAAAACTGAGCACCTACGACCCCGCTGAAGACTTGGCTTCTGACGCAGCGATTGCGGCCTTCATGGCCGAAGCGTTTCAGACGCACGACGCGGGTTACATCGCACATGCGCTCGGCGTGGTAGCGCGGGCCAAGGGCATGGCCCAAATTGCTGGGCAAACTGGGCTGTCCCGCGAGCAGCTTTACCGCTCTTTCAGTGAGAACGGTAACCCTACGCTGAAAACAACGCTATCGGTCATGAAGGCTCTGGGCATCGAGCTGAGCGCGACAGTCCCAGTTGTCGCGTAGGTTGCCTAAAACCCCAGCGCGGCACGCCCCGCCTTGCCAATTTGCACGGAGTGTTCGACTGACGCCGCGCAAGCCGATGGCGCTTGGCACTTGACCGCTTAAACTACCTGCTGGTGCATTTTGTAATTGAATCTACGCACCGTCAAAACCGCTTCAAAATGGCTGAAAACACCCCCCAAAAACCTCCTGCAAGCGGCATGCGCAAGGGCCTGACCAGCTATGGCGACGCGGGCTTTTCGTTGTTCTTGCGCAAGGCCTTCATCAAGGGCGCGGGTTACACCGACGCGGCCCTGGGCAGCGCCGAGCAGCCGCGCCCGGTGATCGGCATTGCCAACACCGGTAGCAGCTACAACCCCTGCCACGGCAACATGCCCCAGCTGATCGAAGCGGTCAAGCGCGGCATCATGCTGGCGGGTGGTTTGCCGATGGACTTCCCCACCATCAGCCTGCACGAGAGCTTTGCCGCGCCGACCAGCATGTACCTGCGCAACCTGATGAGCATGGACACCGAAGAGATGATCCGCGCCCAGCCGATGGACGCGGTGGTGCTGATTGGCGGTTGCGACAAAACCGTGCCTGCCCAGCTGATGGGCGCAGCCTCGGCGGGCATTCCGGCCATCGTGCTCATTACCGGCTCGATGCTCACCGGCTCGCACCGCAGCGAGCGGGTGGGGGCTTGCACCGACTGCCGCCGCTACTGGGCGAAATTTCGCGCCGAAGAAATTGACGCGGCACAGATCGACGAAGTCAACAACCAACTGGTGGCCAGCGTGGGCACCTGCTCGGTGATGGGCACAGCCAGCACCATGGCCTGCATTGCCGAGGCCCTGGGCATGACGGTGCCCGGCGGGGCCTCGCCACCCGCCGTCACCGCCGACCGCATGCGCGTGGCCGAAGAGACGGGCGCACGGGCTGTGCAAATGGCTTTAGACGGTTTGACGATCGACAAAATCCTCACCCCCGCTGCCTTTGACAACGCGCTGCGCGTGCTCTTGGCCATTGGCGGCTCGACCAATGGCATCGTGCACCTGGCCGCGATTGCCGGGCGCATGGGCCACGGCATCGACCTGCACCAGCTCGACCGCATGGGCCGCGAGACGCCGGTGCTGCTCGACCTCAAGCCCTCGGGCCAACATTACATGGAAGACTTTCACCACGCTGGCGGCATGGCCACGCTGCTGCGTGAACTCAAGCCTTTGCTGCACCTGGATGCACTCACCGTCACGGGCCGCACCCTGGGCGAAGAGCTAGACGCCGCAGACGCGGGGCAGCCCAACCCCGGCGGCTACCGCCCCGCGTTCCAGCAAGACGTGGTGCGCAGCATGCAAAGCCCGATCTACCCACAAGGCGGCATTGCCGTGCTCTGGGGCAATTTGGCACCAGGCGGGGCCATCATCAAACAGTCGGCGGCTGACGCCAAGCTGATGGAACACGAAGGCCGCGCCGTGGTATTTGAAAACGCCGCCGACTTGGCTGCGCGCATCGACGCGCCCGAACTCGACGTGAACGCCGACGACATTTTGGTGCTGAAAAACATTGGCCCCAAAGGCGCGCCTGGCATGCCCGAGGCGGGCTACCTGCCCATCCCGCTCAAGCTGGCGCGCGCGGGCCTGAAAGACATGGTGCGCATCTCAGACGGGCGCATGAGCGGCACCGGTT
>CANFOR010000192.1 GCA_947448675.1 Betaproteobacteria bacterium | reverse complement strand
TTGCTTTGCAGCAGGCCCTCGGCCCAGAGCCATTCGCGCAGCTGCTGCAAGAGCGCGGCGTCTTCGGCCCAGCGCTCGCTCAAAATATCGCGCACACCGTCTAACACGGCGGGCACGCTGGAGAAATCGGCGCCGGGCTTGCCGTCGTCGAGCACTTCGGCTGGGCGGGTGTAGGCCGCAGCCTCAGTGGCCGGGTCGAGCAGGGGGTTGGCAAACAGCGCGTCCGCCAGGGGCTCAATGCCAAACTCGCGGGCAACTTGCCCCTTGGTGCGGCGCTTTTGCTTAAAGGGCAGGTAGATGTCTTCCAGCTCTTGCTTGGTGGGCACAGCGGCAATGGCGGCGCGTAGTGCGTCGGTCAGCTTGCCCTGCTCGTCGATGCTTTTGAGCACCGCCGTGCGCCGCTCGTGCAGCTCGCGCAGGTAGCCCAGTCGGTATTCGAGCTCGCGCAGCTGGATGTCGTCAAGCCCGCCGGTGGCCTCTTTGCGGTAGCGGGCCACAAAGGGCACGGTGGCCCCGCCGTCGAGCAGGTCAACCGCGGCCTGCACCTGGTGGTCTTGGACTTTGATTTCTTGGGCGATTTGCCGGATGATGGATTGCATGCGTAGCGTTAATGTCGAATAAATGTCAGCGTTGCTGTAAGAAAACCCGTGCAGCGCCGACCTATGCCCAAGGAGGCTTAATAAGGCGACCTAATGCGACGGCCCCATAAGGTCGCCTCATTGAAGCAGCCCCATTTTAGGCAAGCAAAGCGCGCCGCGCGGCCCCGCACCGAGTGAAGGGCGCGAGTGTGCCACAGCGCTGCGTGTTGGCAGCCTTACAGGAGTTAAAAGTGAACCATTCCACCGCCCCACGCGCCCGCTTGGCAAACCCATTAGCTATAAAGTTGATAGCTGCTTACGCAGCATTGGCGGGCGCTACAGCCGTTTTTGCGGCTGAAAACGCCTGCGCAGCGCGCTCTGCCGCCACGCTCACGCCGGTGATCGAGCTCTACACCTCAGAAGGCTGCAGCTCCTGCCCACCGGCCGACAAATGGGCCTCCACCCTCAAGCAGGCCAACCGCGAAGGCCGCGCCGTGGTCGAGGCCTTTCATGTGGGCTATTGGGACTACATTGGCTGGGTCGACCGCTTTGCAGCCCCGGCCTACACCACGCGGCAAAAAGAAATTGCCGCGCACAACAGCCTGCGCAGCATCTACACCCCCCAGGTGGTGCGCAATGGCCAAGACTGGCAAGACTACAGCCGCGCCCTGGCCAGCACCGAGCCCGCGCTGGCGCAGATCAGCCTCAGCCGCTTGGCCAGCAACGCGCAGGGCGAACAGTTTGAGGCCAACATCACCCCCGCCGCCAACGCCCCCGCCCGCTGGGCCGCTTACTGGACGGTGACCGAGCACGGCCACAACTCTAAAGTGAAGGCGGGCGAGAACGCCGGCGAGTTTTTGCAGCACGACTTTGTGGTGCGCCAATACACCCCGGCGGGCGACTACAGCGGCCCCGCCAAACTCAGCCTCCGCAGCCTGGCCACCGACCCGGCGCATCCGCGCCAAGTGAACGTGGTGGTGTACGAGCCGGGCAGCGGCAAGCCCTTGCAGGCGCTGAGTTTGAGCTGCGCGGGTTAAGCGCCAGATTTAAGTTGCGTTCGCCGTGGCGAGAAAAGGATTGACCACCCGCAGCTTGCCGCGCACCAGCTGGTAGTGCTGCAGATCTTCGGTGTACAGCGTGTCGCAGCCCGCCTGCAGGGCGCTGGCGATGATCAGGCAGTCGTACAAGCCGTAGCGTATCTCGGCTTGCAGGTCGAGCGCGGCGTCAAGCAGCTCGGCGCTGGAGGCGACGCGGTTGAGCGGCTGCAAGGCTGCGCCAATGAACTGCTTGCACTCGTCGGCTTGAAAACGCTGGGCAAATTTTTTCAGGGCTACGTTGGCGAACTCTTGGATCACCTGGTAGCTCACGCAGCCTTGGTGGCTGCCCAGTGCCGATTCAACGAGTTGCAGAGCACGCTGCCTTTTAAGAGGCTCGGCGGCCAGCAAACCGTAGACGAAGATGTTGGTGTCTAAAAAGAACATCCGCGCTCGTTCATTTCGTCGCGGGTAAAGGTGCGCCCGGCGTCGACATGCGCCAGCTGTGCCAGCACACCGCGAAAGCGCGCTACCGCAGCCGTGTCGGTGTCACCCGCAAAGCCGGTGAGCCATTTACGGAACTCGAGGTTGAGTGAGCTCTCGCCTGCCTCGGCTTTGGCACGTGCACGGGCAATGAGCTGGTCGTCAGCGGACAGGGTGATGTTCCGAAGCATGGTTGAAATTAGTGTACATTAATTAAATATAGTGCACACTGTGTTTAACGCTATTTTTTGTAAAACCTATTCCAACTGGATCTTGGTTTGCTTGGTGGGCTTAATAGTCGCTGCCGCCCCCACCGCCCGCCAAGCTCTCGAACTTGGTGATCGGCTTCAAGAAGGCCAGTTTCACGGTGCCGGTGGGGCCGTTGCGCTGTTTGCTGATGATGACCTCGGCCACGCCGGGTTCTTTGGAGTCTTTGTTGTAGTAGTCGTCGCGGTAGATGAACATGATCACGTCGGCGTCTTGCTCGATGGCGCCGGACTCGCGCAAGTCGCTCATCATGGGGCGTTTGTCGGTACGGCTCTCAACGCCTCGGCTGAGTTGCGAGAGGGCTATAACCGGGCATTTGAGCTCTTTGGCGAGCATTTTCAGGCCGCGCGAGATCTCGCCCACAGCGGTGGCGCGGTTTTCGTCGTTCATGCTGCTGGACACGCCCATCAGCTGCAGGTAGTCGACCACGATCATGCCGAGTTTGCCGCACTGGCGGGCCAGGCGGCGGGCGTTGGCGCGCAGCTCGCTTACGGTGAGTCCAGGGGTTTCGTCGATGTGCAGCGAGATGTTGCGCAGCTTTTCAATGGCTTCGGTCAGGCGCGGCCATTCGTCGTCGGTGAGTTTGCCGGTGCGCAAATGGCTTTGGTCGATGCGGCCAATGGAGCCGACGATACGCACCGCCAATTGCGAGGCACCCATCTCCATCGAGAAAACCGCCACCGGCAGGCCCTCGTTCAGCGCCACGTGCTCGGCGATGTTGATGGCCAGGGCGGTATTGTGGGTTACCACATCTTGGTCGGTGATGTAGAGTTTGCTCGGGTGGCTCACCGATATGCACTGGCAGGCGGTGGTTCGCGTGGCGACAATGGACGACACAGTAAGCCGCTTTTTGCGCTTCCAATGTACCGGTGCCAAAGCCTGTTTCTCCGACAACAAAAATAAAGACTGCGGCTGAGGATGCGAAATATTGCAGACATAAGCAGGCAAACCCTGCATGCGCATACCGGCCACATTGGTGAAATGCGCTTGCTTGGTATGGATCGAACACCAAGCGCCCAAAGAACGGGCCAGTTCTTGTACGTCGCGGGCCAGTTGCACACTCGAGGTAGAAAACCGAACACTGCCCCACTTTTCAACCCATCCATCGGTGTCGAGCAGGCCGCGCAAAACATCGAGCCGGACGGAGCGTTGTGCCTCCAGGTACAAGCGCGGAACAAATTTCTTGTCGCTCGGCAGACCAGACAAGCCCAAGGCTTCTAACGCAACTCTCAAAGGGTTTGGCTGAACACCCGAAACACCCTCGGCATGGGCGCCCTGCTCGCGGACTATGCGCCAGTCGTAGCGCCCGGCATGGTTCATTGCCAAACCATCTTCAAGCCGCTCTTGCATGAGTTCGAGGATTTGCGGAGCTGCTGTCGAGAAGCGAACCGTGCCCGAGCCCGTTAAATTGCTGTCACCCAGCAAACTACCCAAAACCCATGCATCAACAGGTAGGGCTTGTTGATGTCCGAAATCGCCACTGGCGGGCTCAATCCATAAGCGATGAATGTAGCGCTTGCGCTCTAACATTTGGGCCAGTTTTTCAGTGTTGATGGTTCGAGGGGCTGCCCAGTCGCGGTATTGAACGCGCCACAAGTGCTCAGCACAGCTCTCGGTACTGCGCCCATCGGAAAAGCTCACCCTGAATACTGGTTTGTCACCTTGCGGAAAGAGTCCTGTCACGATCGAAGGCTTGCCGTCTACCGACGCCAGTGCATCACCAACCTCTAGATCGCCCATGCGGGACCATCCGGCTCGTGTGCGCACGAGGCTGTCCAATGGTTGGGCTTTCCCCATCGAGGGCCGTGCCGCCAAGATCACCAAATCGCCCGACTGAAAGCCAGAGGTCATGCGGTCGAGGTCGTAAAAGCCGGTGGGCACGCCGGTGATGTCGTTCGGGTTGGCCGACATTTCTTCAACGCGGTCGAGCAGTTGCACGACCAGGGTGTCCATGCCCTGAAAGCCCTGCTTCATGCGCGAGCCTTCTTCACCGATGTTAAAGATTTTTTGCTCGGCCTCGTCCAAGATCATGGCCACGGCCTTGCCCTTGGGGTTGAAGGCATTGGTGGCGATCTCGTCGCTGGCGCTGACCAGTTTGCGCAAGATGGAGCGCTCGCGCACGATCTCGGCGTAGCGGCGGATATTGGCGGCGCTGGGCACGTATTGGGCCAAGGCGTTCAAGTAGGCCAAACCGCCCGCCTCTTCGGCCTTGCCCTGGTTTTGCAAAGACTCAAAAACGGTAATCACGTCGGCCGGTCGGGTGGCATTGATGAGCGCGCCTACGGCAGCGTAGATCAACCGGTGTTCAAAGCGGTAAAAGTCGCTGTCGGTCAGCAGGTCGGCCACGCGGTCCCAGGCGCTGTTGTCGAGCAGCAGGCCGCCCAAAACGCTGGACTCGCCCTCTAAAGAGTGGGGCGGGATGCGCAATTGCGCAATTTGCTGGTCGGAGCTGAAGTCGCTATGAACGGGTGACAGGAGTGCGGACACGGGTGCTTTCAAGGTTGCGCTGCGGCGCTGCTAGGTCTGGGTACTGGTGGGCGCCGGCAGGGGCTTATGCTAGCGCGCAGAGGCAGAAAATGCGAGGCACAAGTCTGTGCGCGAGCTGTGCATAAGTGCTGTACATCTGCCAGACTTGCAAAAAAAAAGCGGATCGCACGATGCAATCCGCTTTTTCAATCAATGGTCGGTGTGAAAGGATTCGAACCTTCGACCCCTTGCACCCCATGCAAGTGCGCTACCAGGCTGCGCCACACACCGAATCTAGCTCGAAATTATAACCTGCGTGTCAGTGGGTGGCCGAGAGCATGTCACGAATTTCAAATAATTCTCGGCGCACCAGCATCAGGCGGTAGGCACTGCGCTCGCTGGGCTCGGCTTCTTCAGGTGCGTCAAGTGGCGGTGCACTGTCGTCGAATTCGTCAAAGGCGGAGTCTTCGACCTCGATCACCTCTACGCCGTCGAGCATGACCTCGCCGTTGCGGCGCTTGTCGCGCTCGTGTTGCACCAACTCTTGCAGCTTGTTGCGCGCGCCACTGATCGTAAAACCTTGGTCGTACAACAGGTCGCGAATGCGGCGGATCATCAGCACCTCGTGG
>CANFOR010000191.1 GCA_947448675.1 Betaproteobacteria bacterium | reverse complement strand
GGTCGTAGGGCGGGATTTGCGTCATGCCGCGCTCGGCGGCCAGTTGCGCGGTGAGGGCCTCGCGGTCTTGGGTGTAGCGGTCGTACAGAATCACTTCGCCCCTGCTACCCAGGTAGGCGCGCGTGGCTGCCAGCTTGGCAGCGGGTGCGTCTTGCGGCATCAAAATCGCCGCCGGAATGCCCAAGAGTTGCGCCGACAGCGCAATGGCCTGCGCATGGTTTCCCGAAGAAAAAGTCACCACACCCGAGCGGCGCTGCGCCGCGCTGAACTGGGCCAGGGCGTTATACGCCCCGCGAAATTTGAATGCGCCCATGCGCTGAAAATTTTCGCATTTAAAGAAAACTTGCGCGCCCAGCATGGCGTCTGCCGTGCGCGAGCGCAGCACGGGCGTGCGGTGCGCTTGGCCGCTCAGGCGGGCGGCGGCAGATTGAACGTCGGCAAAAGTGGGGAGCTGCGTCATGGGTAAGAGCTTACTGCAAGGGCCTTCCACGCTACTGTGTTACCTGTGCGACAACACCCCCGCGCAAACCCAATTGACATTGCATGAATAAAAGCAAATTATGGTGTCGCTGAGGTAAAGACGATTCGTCTAGGTGGTTCATCTAACACAAGGAGACTTTGTATGCGTTCTATTGCATTGCGCAGTGTTGCTGCGTATCTGGCTGCCATATTGGGCAGCCTGTTGATCGTGGCTTGCGGGGGCGGTGATTCGCCACCGCCTACCGCCGCGACGCCGCCGGTGGTGGCCGAAGAAGCAAGGCCGCAAGACAAGCGCACCTTTACCTTCACACTCGAGAGCACTTTTGCCTCCATGCCTGCCAGTGCCAGTGACACCGTTGATGTCAGCACCACCAGCCGCTGGGCCGGTGCTTTGGGCGGCGCGCCCTACCATGTGGAAGTGCCAGCCAACTGGAACGGCAAACTGGTGATGTACGCACACGGCTATGCGGGTGACCAGCCGGTGCTGTCGGTCAACAACCCTTCCATTCGGCGTTACCTGATCAACAACGGTTATGCCTGGGCCGCGTCTGGTTACAGCAGAAACTACTACGACGTGCGTGCGGGTGTGGAAGACACCAACGCCCTTGCCCTGGCCTTTACCAAAATTGCAGCAACCAATAAGCGCACCCTTGCAGCACCGAGCAAAACCTACATTACCGGCCACTCGATGGGCGGGCACATCACTGCTGCAGCCATTGAAGCAGAAACTGCGGCCACGGCCAACAATAAAGTAGCCTACAACGGCGCGGTGCCCATGTGCGGCGTGGTGGGTGACACCGAGCTGTTCAACACCTTTGCGGGCATGCAAATGGCGGCGCAAGCGGTTGCAGGCGTGCCCAGCTACCCCAGCACCAAGTGGTCTGAAATTGTTGGCTTGGTGACGAGCACTTTGTTCAGCAGCTTCCCTACTGCCAGCAGCCCATCGCTCACCATTTCGTCTGCGTCCACTGCGGCTGGACTGAGCTACTACTCGGCTCTGCAAAACCTCACCGGTGGCGACCGTCCCATGTTCAGTTTAGGTTTGAATTTTGGTGGTAGTTTTCCCTTCTCCTACGGCGTACTGGGCAGCGATGGCACTTTGAACGGTGTGCTGACCAAGAGCGTCTTAGACACCAACTCCATCACCTACAGCATCACCGGTAACGCGGCGGGCTCGGCGGCATTGAACGCATCTGCGCAAAAACTCACTGCCGTAGCTGACGCCAACCGCCTGCGCACCGACGGCCTGCGCTGGGTGCCTAAAGTCAATGGTGAATTCAAAATCCCGGTGGTGTCGATTCACACCTTGGGCGATTTGTTTGTGCCCTTCAACATGGAGCAGGTCTACCAAAAACGCGTTGCGGCCAAGGGCAATAGCGGCTGGCTGGTGCAGCGCGCCATTCGCGGCGTCAGCCATTGCGACTTCACCGTGGCCGAGCAGGTCAGCGCCTTTGACGCCATGATCCAGTGGGAAACCAATGGCATCAAACCTGCGGGTGACGACGTGGTTACTGCGGCCACGGTGGCTGCGCCCACCTATGGTTGCACTTTTACCAATAACACCCTGGGGCCTGACGAGTCGGGTTCCACTCTGGCCTTACGCCCTGCCGTGGCTTACTCGGCCACCTGCCCACCGTGACGCTCCACTTTTTGTAGCATTCATTGCAAACCACAACGCCCCGCTCGCGGGGCGTTTTTTATGGCGCTGCGCACAACGTTAGCGCCAGTGCCATTGCAGCCTGCACAATAGCCCCATGCGCGCCCTGCTCCTCACTTTTTCTTGGCAAGAGCTGCGCCAGCACCCCTGGCGCAATGCCGCTGCGGCGCTGGCGGTGATGCTGGGCGTGGCCCTGGCTTTTGCGGTGCAGCTCATCAATGCCTCGGCGTTGAGCGAGTTTTCTAGCGCGGTGCGGGCCGTAAACGGCGAGAGCGACATCGAGCTGCGGGCCCGCGGTGCCAGCTTTGACGAAGCGCTCTACACCCGCGTGGCCGCCCTGCCCGGCGTGGCACTGGCCAGCCCGGTGCTGGAGCTGCAGGCCATGCTGCAAGGGCCTGCCAGCACTTCTGCCAACGGCAGTAGCACGAACAGCGAACGCAAAAGCCTGCGCGTGCTAGGCGTAGACGCTTTGGTGATAGCCGCCATTGCGCCGGGCCTGATGCCACGGCCCCACACAACTGACCCACGCTTTGCCCTCTTCGCGCCGGGCACGGCATTCGTCAACGCCGCTGCCCAAGCGCTGCAAACGGAAGGCCAAGGCCCGACCCTGCAAGTACAAAGCGGTATGCAGATGCGCAGCCTGCAGGTCGGTGGCACGGTGGCCGCAGGCGGTGGCCCCTTGGCGGTGATGGACATTGGCGCGGCGCAAGACTTTTTTGGCCTGCAGGGCCAGCTCACGCGCATCGACCTGCGCCTGCAGCCAGGCACGAACCTTGACGCTTTTGTGCAGACCCTGGCCTTGCCTGCCAATGTGCTGGTCGCGCGGCCACAAGACGCAGCGCAGCGCGTGCAGTCGCTCAGCCGGGCCTACCGCGTCAACCTCACGGTGCTGGCCTTGGTGGCCCTGTTTACCGGGGCGTTTTTGGTGTTCTCGGTGCTCTCGCTCAGCGTGGCCAAACGTGCGCAGCAGTTTGCCCTGCTCGGCGTGCTGGGGCTCACGGCGCGCCAGCGTTTGCACTTGGTGCTGTGGGAGTCTGCGGTGCTGGGCAGCGTGGGCAGTGTGCTGGGCATTGGCCTGGGGACAGGCTTGGCCAGCGCGGCTTTGCAGCTCATGGGTGGCGACTTGGGCGGTGGCTATTTTGCTGGTGTGTCGCCCACCCTGCAGTGGAGCAGCGCAGCGGCCGTGGCCTATGGCCTGCTGGGTTTGCTGGCGGCGCTGGCCGGGGCCTGGTGGCCTGCACAACAAGCCCAGCGCCTGCCACTGGCGCAGTCGCTCAAAGGTTTGGGCAGCGTGGCGCAGGGCCGTGGGCCTGCGTGGTTAGCTCTCATTTTAATAGCTGCTAGCGCAATACTGGCGTGGCTTCCACCGGTGTTTGGCCTTCCGCTGGCGGCCTACGCGGCGGTAGCTTTGCTGTTGGTCGGTGGCATTGTGGGCCTGCCCGCCTTGGTGGGCCTGCTCTACCAGGGCGCGGCCCAAGCGGCCTCGGCTTGGGCGCACGCAGGCCATGCGCCAGCGGCGCTCTTGCTACTGGCGGTAGAGCGGGCGCGGCGCGTGCCCGCCAGTGCCGCCGTGGCCGTGAGCGGCGTGGTGGCCGCGCTGAGTTTGGCCGTGGCATTGACGGTGATGGTGGCCAGCTTCCGCGACTCGATGACCCAGTGGCTCGACGTGGTGCTGCCCGCCGACCTGTACGCCCGCACCGCCAGCAGCACGCAAGCGGGCAGCACCGCCTACATCAGCCCCGCGCAGTTAGAGCACATTGCCGCCCTGCCCGGCGTGGCGCGCCTGCAAGCGGGCCGCAGCCTCAACCTGCAGCTTGACGCGCGCTTGCCCGCCGTGGCCTTGGTGGCGCGGCCTTTGTTTGCAAGCTCCGACGCGCGCTACAGCACCAACCCCGCCCACCTGCCCCTGCTGGGCGCGCCACTGGCCGTGCCCGCAGACCATGTGCCAATTTATGTGAGTGAGGCCATGCAAGACTTGTACGCCATTGCAGCGGGCAGCAGTGGCCCGTTTTACCAGCTCATTGCGCTGGAGAGGCCCGCCAATAATGCGCAGAGCGCTAGCAATTTGGAAGCACGCTATTTTGTCGCCGGAGTCTGGCGCGACTACGCCCGCCAGCACGGCAGCATCGCTATAGACCTGGCCGACTACCAGCGTTTGAGCGGCGACCTGCGCAGCAACGAGCTGATGCTGTGGCTGCGTGAGCCGGGCGACACTGCAGCGGTGGAGGAACGCATTCGCAAGCTGCTCGCGGTGAACAGCAGCAACCTTGAATTTGCCAGCACCAGCCAGCTGCGCGCCACCAGCCTGCGCATTTTTGACCGCAGCTTTGCCGTCACCACCTGGCTGCAAATGGTGGCCATTGCCATGGGCTTGTTTGGCGTGGCTGCGAGCTTCAGCGCCCAGGTGTTGGCGCGGCGCAAAGAGTTTGGCCTGTTGGCGCATTTGGGCCTGACGCGGCGGCAAATTTTGTGGGTCGTGGCCGGTGAAGGCGCTGCCTGGACGCTGCTGGGCGCGCTGGCCGGTTTGGCCCTGGGCTTGGCGGTGAGCGTGGTGCTGGTGAAGGTGGTGAACCCGCAGAGCTTTCACTGGAGCATGGAGTTGGCCGCGCCCTGGGGCCGCTTGCTGGCGCTGAGCGCAGCGGTGATGCTGGCGGGCACCGCCACCGCCTGGTTGGCCGGGCGCGCCGCTGCGGGCCGCGACGCCGTTTTGGCCGTGAAGGAAGATTGGTAATGCGCCGCCGCGTCTTCACCACTGCCGCGCTATCGCCCTTGGCCCTGCTGGCCAGCCCCAGCGCCCTGGCCTTGCCGCGCAAGACTTTGCAATTTCCGCAAGACCACGGAGCCCACCCCGAGTTGCGCACCGAGTGGTGGTACCTGACTGGCGCGCTGCAAGCGGGGGCGCGGGAGTTTGGCTTTCAACTGACGTTTTTTCGCAGCCGGGTCGAGGGCACACAGGGCATGGCTTCGGCCTTTGCGGCCAAGCAACTCGTCTTTGCGCACGCCGCTTTGACCGACGTGCAAGGCGGCAAACTCTGGCATGCGCAAAGCATTGCCAGAGAAGGCTTTGGCATTGCGCAGGCGGCGCAGGGCGACACGGCGGTGCGCTTGCGCGACTGGTCGCTGCTGCGCACGGACGCAGCAGCCAGCACCGAGCCGCGCAGCAGCTATGCCTTGCGCATGCAAGCGGCCGACTTCGCGCTCGACCTGCAATGCACCAGCACCCAAGCGCTGCTCTTGCAAGGCGACGCGGGCCTGTCGCGCAAAGGGCCGAGCGAGCTGCAGGCCAGCTACTACTACAGCCAGCCGCAGTTGCAAACCCAGGGCCGCATTCGCCTGCAGGGCCAAAATTTTGCGGT
>CANFOR010000190.1 GCA_947448675.1 Betaproteobacteria bacterium | reverse complement strand
GAATGCCCTCGAGTCGGCCGCCGCCATGGCGCCGCAGGGTAGCCTCCAGATCGACGAAGCTGCGCTCGAACGCGCCCTGGGCGAACAGCTGCGCCGTTACGACAAAGGCGGCGAGCAGTTCTACGACACCATCAGCGCTCTGCACAAAAGCGTGCGCGGCTCCGACCCCGACGCCGCGCTTTATTGGTTGGTGCGCATGCTCGATGGTGGTGCGGAGCCACGCTACATGGCGCGCCGCCTGGTGCGCATGGCCAGCGAAGACATTGGCCTGGCCGACCCGCGCGCCCTGCGTCTGGCGCTCGACGCAGCCGAAGTCTACGAGCGCCTGGGCAGCCCCGAGGGCGAGCTGGCTTTGGCCGAATGCGTGATCTACCTTGCCGTGGCACCCAAGAGCAATGCGGTCTACAAAGCCTTCAACGCCGCCAAGGCCTTGGTCAAAAAAGACGGCACCCGCCCGGTGCCCCTGCACCTGCGCAACGCCCCCACTCAGCTAATGAAGCAGCTCGACTACGGCAAAGACTACCGCTACGCCCATGACGAACCCGGTGGTTTTGCCGCAGGCGAAAGCTACCTGCCCGAGGGCATGCCCGCGCCGGGCTTTTACCAGCCGGTAGAGCGCGGCCTAGAGATCCGCATCGCACAAAAGCTGCGCGAGCTGCGGGCCTTGAACCAGTCGGTGCAAACGCCGAACGCAAGCTAAACGGCACACTTCGGCACACTTCGTAGCCGCACAAGCAAGGGTAAACCCCGCGCAAGCTGCACGGTTGAGCTTGCTTCCCTGACTACAATTGCCCAGCACTTGGTATAACAAAAAACCGTGCATCGAGCAGGCCAGCTTCTTGCTATGCCTGTGGACACGGACTGGAGAACTTCTATGGAAATTTTGCTGCAACAGATCATCAATGGTCTGGTGTTGGGCAGCATGTACGCCTTGGTGGCCTTGGGCTACACCATGGTTTACGGCATCATCAACCTCATTAATTTCGCCCATGGCGAGGTGCTAATGGTGGGCGCGCTCACCAGCTGGACAGTGATCGGCGTGATGAAAGACGCCACGCCAGGCGCACCGGGCTGGCTGATCTTGCTCTTGGCCACCTTGATCGCCTGCGTGGTTTGCGCGGCGCTCAATTTTGCTATTGAAAAAATAGCATACCGCCCGCTGCGCGGCAGCCCTAAACTGGCCCCTTTGATTACCGCCATTGGCATGAGCATCTTGCTGCAAACCTTGGCTATGATCATTTGGAAGCCCAATTACAAGCCTTACCCGAGCCTGTTGCCTGTGAAGCCATTTGACATAGGCGGTGCGGTGATTTCGTCTACGCAAATTTTGATCTTGGCCGTCACGGCCATCGCGCTGGCGGTACTGATGTGGTTGGTCAACACCACCAAGCTAGGCCGGGCCATGCGCGCCACGGCCGAGAACCCGCGCGTGGCGGCGCTGATGGGCGTCAAACCCGACTTGGTGATCTCGGCTACCTTCGTTATCGGAGCCATTTTGGCCGCCATTGCGGGCGTGATGTACGCCGCCAACTATGGCACCGTGCAGCACACCATGGGCTTTTTGCCGGGGCTCAAAGCCTTTACGGCTGCGGTGTTTGGTGGCATTGGCAACCTGGGTGGCGCAGTGGTTGGTGGCATTTTGCTGGGCCTGATTGAGTCGATTGGCGCGGGCTACATTGGCACCCTGACCGGCGGCGTTTTGGGTAGCAATTACTCCGACATTTTTGCCTTCATCGTGCTCATCGTGGTGCTGACCCTGCGGCCCTCCGGCCTGCTGGGCGAGCGTGTGGCAGACCGGGCTTAGGGGAAAAATAGGTATGAAGCAAAAAAATCTTGCCGTGATCGTGGCCAGTGCGATGGCCTTGCTGGTGTTGCCCTTGCTGTTGCAGGTGGCGGGCAATGCCTGGGTGCGCATTGCCGACGTAGCCTTGCTCTACGTGCTGCTCTCGTTGGGTTTGAACATTGTGGTGGGCTACGCCGGTTTGCTCGACCTGGGCTATGTGGCTTTTTACGCGCTGGGTGCCTACATGTTTGGCCTATTGGCCTCACCGCATTTGTTTGAGACTTTTCCGGCCATCGCCGCCTTGTTCCCCGGTGGCATGCATACGCCGCTGTGGGCGGTGATTCCGCTGGCCGCACTCTTGGCGGCCGTGTTTGGTGTGCTGCTGGGCGCGCCCACGCTCAAGCTGCGCGGCGACTACCTGGCCATTGTCACCCTGGGTTTTGGCGAGATCATTCGGGTGTTTTTAAACAACCTCGACAACCCCGTCAACATCACCAATGGGCCCAAGGGCTTGAACGAGATCGATTCGATTAAATTCTTCGGCCTGGACCTGGGCAAAACCCATAGCTTTTTGGGTCTGGAGTTTGCCAATGTGTCGATGTACTACTACCTGTTTTTGGCTTTGGTACTGGTGAGCATTTTGATCAGCTACCGCTTACAAAAATCGCGCATTGGCCGTGCCTGGATGGCGATTCGGGAAGATGAAATTGCTGCCAAGGCCATGGGTATCAACACCCGCAATTTGAAGCTCTTGGCCTTTGGCATGGGCGCCACTTTTGGTGGCGTGAGCGGTTCTATGTTTGCGGCCTTTCAGGGCTTTATCAGTCCCGAGTCGTTTAGTTTGATGGAGTCAGTGATGATCGTGGCCATGGTTGTCTTGGGTGGTATCGGGCACCTGCCAGGCGTGGTGCTGGGCGCGGTTCTTTTAGCGGCCTTGCCCGAGGCGCTGCGCTATGTGGCTGGCCCGTTGCAAGCCCTGAGTGGCGGGCGTTTAGACGCAGCTATCTTGCGCCAACTGCTGATTGCGCTGGCCATGATCAGCATCATGCTGATGCGGCCCAAAGGCCTGTGGCCCACGCCCGAGCACGGAAAGTCGCTCAACGATGCGAAAGGGGCATGAGCATGGCTGAGCTTGTTTTAAACGTCGCCAATATTTCGAAGCGCTTCGGGGGCCTGCAAGCCCTGAGCGATGTGGGCATGCGTATAGAGCGCGGTCAGGTCTATGGTTTGATCGGCCCCAATGGCGCTGGCAAAACCACTTTCTTCAACGTGATTACCGGCCTGTATACGCCTGACAGCGGCAGCTTTGAATTGGCAGGCAAACCCTATTCGCCCACAGCAGTGCATGAGGTCGCCAAAGCGGGCATTGCGCGCACCTTTCAAAACATTCGCTTGTTTGCCGAGATGACAGCACTAGAGAACGTGATGGTGGGCCGCCATATCCGCACGGGTTCGGGTTTGCTGGGCGCGATCTTTCGCACTCCTGGCTTCAAGGCCGAAGAGGCTGCAATTGCCCAGCGCGCCCAAGAACTGCTCGACTACGTGGGCGTGGGCAAATACACCGACTACAAAGCCCGCACACTGAGTTATGGCGACCAGCGCCGCTTAGAAATTGCGCGCGCTCTGGCCACCGACCCGCAGCTGATTGCACTCGACGAGCCCGCTGCGGGCATGAACGCTACCGAGAAAGTGCAGTTGCGTGAGCTAATCGACCGCATTCGCAACGACAACCGCACCATTTTGCTGATCGAGCACGACGTCAAATTGGTGATGGGCCTGTGCGATCGCGTCACCGTGCTCGACTACGGCAAACAAATCGCCGAAGGCACACCTGCCGACGTGCAAAAAGATGAAAAAGTGATCGAAGCCTACCTTGGCACAGGGAGTCATTAATATGAGCAAGGTATTGCTAAAAGTCAGCGGTCTCAAAGTAGGTTATGGCGGCATTCAAGCCGTTAAAGGCGTCGATTTTGAAGTGCGCGAGGGCGAGCTGGTGTCGCTCATCGGTTCCAACGGTGCGGGTAAAACCACCACCATGAAGGCCATTACGGGCACACTGCCCATCAATGGCGGTAGCATCGAATACCTCGGCCAAAGCATCCAAGGTAAGGGCGCTTGGGACTTGGTAGCACAGGGCTTGGCTATGGTGCCCGAGGGCCGTGGCGTATTTACGCGCATGAGCATCACCGAGAACCTGCTGATGGGTGCTTATATTCGTAACGACAAAGCCGAGATTGCGCTGGACATCGACAAGGTCTTTGGCATCTTCCCACGCCTAAAAGAGCGCAAAGACCAACTCGCGGGCACCATGAGCGGCGGCGAGCAGCAAATGCTGGCCATGGGCCGCGCGCTGATGAGTCGCCCCAAAGTTTTGTTGATGGACGAGCCTTCGATGGGCCTGTCGCCCATCATGGTCGACAAGATTTTTGAGGTTGTGCAAAGCGTTTACGCGCAAGGCGTGACTGTGCTCTTGGTCGAGCAAAACGCCAGCCGCGCGCTGGGGCTTGCCAACCGGGGTTATGTGATGGAGTCGGGCCTGATCACCATGGACGGCGATGCCAAAGAGCTGTTGCGCGACCCGCGCGTGCGTGCTGCATATTTGGGCGAATAGGCCGCGCTGCATGTAGCGGTGCAGGTACAATCTGCCCCTTCGGAGAGTTGGGTGAGTGGTTTAAACCAGCAGTCTTGAAAACTGCCGATGGAGTGATCCATCCGTGAGTTCGAATCTCACACTCTCCGCCAAGCCCAGAGTCGCATTGAAGCTGCACTCTTGGCGCTGCATAACATCTATTTCAAGTGGTGTTTGAGAGCGTAAAGTGCTTTAAAAGTACACCAGCAGTGCGTGAGCAGCTACATAATTTATAGCAATACGTTTGCTGAAAAAATCAAACCGTTATGCGCAGTTCGGTCTTAGGATCAAACAAATTAATCGATACCGGATCAACACGCATCCATGCCGTCTCCCCCACACGCGGCGCCTGCTTAGGCGCGAAACGCAGCGTTACCGTCTTGCTGCCGATTTGAGCCATAGCGTAGGTGTCGGCGCCGGTTGGCTCCAGCAACTTAACGGTGATGGGCAGGGCTCCGGGAGTATCGGGCTGGGCAGCCACAAAATGCTCTGGACGGATGCCTGCAATGACTTCGCTAGGCGGTGTTGCTTCCATTGCGGAGCTCTTTGTGAGCATAGGCACGGGTACAGCGGAGCCCTCGAATCGCAGGTTCGCGCCATTGGCGTGCGCCTCGAATTTTGCAGCTATGAAATTCATGGTTGGTGAGCCAATGAAGCCGGCCACATACATATTGGCCGGGCGCTCGTAGATTTCGGCCGGGGTGCCAAATTGCTGCACTAAACCGTCTTTCATCACCGCGATGCGGTCGCCCAGCGTCATCGCTTCAACCTGGTCGTGCGTGACATAAACAATCGTGTTTTTAAGGCGCTGGTGCAATGACTTGATTTCGGCACGCATCTCCACACGCAGCTTCGCGTCGAGGTTGGACAGCGGCTCGTCAAACAGGAAGATTGCCGGATTGCGCGCCAGGGCACGGCCCATGGCCACCCGCTGGCGCTGCCCGCCCGAGAGTTGCGCGGGACGGCGATCCAACAAGGCATCCATCTGCAGCATCTTGGCCACGCGGTCCACCGTAGCGGCGCGCTCCTTTGCAGGCACCTTTTTCATCTTCATCGCGAACTCAATGTTCTCCCGCACCGTCATGCTCGGGT
>CANFOR010000189.1 GCA_947448675.1 Betaproteobacteria bacterium | reverse complement strand
TACGGCCCAGGCGGCGCGCTCGCGCTGCTGCGGCCCCGCTGTGCCTGTGGTGTTGACCGTAAGGCCCCACCACATGGCCGCGCCCACCGCCAGCGGCAGCAGGGTGGCGGGCAGGCGAATCGCAAACGTGCTTTTGCCCAGCAGCCACTCCAGCGCGGCCATCCACCAGGCCACCATGGGCGGGTGGTCGGTGCTGCCCCAGCTGAGCGGCACGCTCCACGCGTAAAAAAAGGCTTCGTCGCCGGTAATGGGAAAGCTCGCTGCCACGGCCACGCGCAGCAGCAGCGAGCCCAGTGCGGTGAGCAGCAGCAAGCGGGTGAGCCAAGGGTCGAGGCGGGTGGAGTGGTGCAGAGCGGTGGTGGGTGTGGGCGTGAGCATGGGCATGGCGTGGCGTGGGTTATAAAGGATTATCCTTTCAGCCCTACAGGAGTTTGCATGCCACAGCCATTTGCCCCTCAGCGCTTCTTCAACCGCTCTTTTTTTGGTAGCGCTGCATGCGCAGCACTGCTGGGCTTTACGGCCTTTGCTGCGCATGTGGCCCACGCCGCCGAGCGCCTGCCCACCATTGCACCCGAGCAATACACGGCCGAGCAAAAAAAGGCCGCTGAAGACTTTGTGGCCGCACGCGGCGTGCCGATCTCGGGCCCGTTTGAGCCGCTGATGCACAGCCCGCAGGTGATGGGCTTGGCGCGCAGCATGGGCGACTACCTGCGCTTTCGCTCGGCACTGGGCAACACCTTGAGCGAACTGGTGATCTTGGTCACGGCGCGGGCCTGGACGCAAGACTACGAGTGGTTTGTGCACTACCCGATTGCGCTCAAAGCCGGCATTAAAAAAGACATTGCCGACGCCATTGCCGACGGCCGCCAGCCAGTGGGCATGAGCGATGATGAAGACATCGTCTACGCTTTTTCGACCGAGCTGCACCGCAACAAGCGCGTGTCGGACGCGACCTTTGCCCGCGCCGAAAAACGCTTTGGCAAAAAAGGCGTGATCGACCTGACCGGCATCAATGGCTACTACACCCTGCTGGCCATGCAACTCAATGCGGCGCAGTACGCCATTCCCGCCGACGCCAAAAAACTACCGCGTTTGCCGGAGTAAAGCGCCGTGAACCAGGCCCTGCTCCACGATGCACGCGGCAGCGCCATGGCGGGCACGCACACCGTCACCGGTGCCTGCCCGCACGACTGCCCCGACACCTGCTCGCTCATCACCACGGTAGAGAAGGGCCGCGCCATCAAGGTGCAGGGCAACCCGGCGCATGCGCAAACGGCAGGCACGCTGTGCGCCAAGGTTTCGCGCTATGCCGAGCGCACCCACCACGCCGAGCGCATCTTGACCCCGCTGCGCCGCGTTGGGCCTAAAGGGCCGGGCCAGGGAAAGCCGCAGTTTGAGCGCATCAGCTGGGACGCCGCGCTGCAAGAAATCGCTAGCCGCTTGCAGGCTATTGCGGCGCGCAACCCGCAGGCCGTGTTGCCCTACAGCTACGCGGGCACCATGGGCTTGGTGCAGGCCGAGAGCATGGCGGCGCGTTTTTTTAACCGGCTCGGCGCTTCGCAGCTCGACCGCACGATTTGCTCCAGCGCTGGTGGCGACGCGCTCACCTACACCCTGGGCGGTAAGCTGGGCATGAAGGTCGAGTTTTTTGCGCAGTCAAAGCTCATCATCATTTGGGGCAGTAACTCCATCACTAGCAACCTGCATTTTTGGCGTTACGCCCAAGAGGCTAAGCGGCGTGGCGCGCGCCTGGTTTGCATCGACCCGCGCAAAACCGAGACGGCTGAAAAATGCCACGAGCACGTCCAGCTTTTGCCTGGCACCGACGCCGCTTTGGCCCTGGCCATCATGCACGAGTTGATCGCCCACGACTGGCTCGACCATGCCTACATTGCAGAGCATACCCTCGGCTGGAGCGCTCTGAGAGCGCGTACGCTGCTATGGAATCCGGAGCGCGCGGCGCAAGTCTGTGGCATTCCAGCCAGCCAGATTCGCCAATTGGCGCGCGACTACGGTGCGTGTGTTGCCAGTCAAGAAGCCGCAGCGATTCGGCTCAACTACGGCATGCAGCGCGTGCGCGGCGGAGGTAACGCGGTGCGCGCCATTGCCTGCTTGCCCGCGCTCACCGGCGCGTGGCGGCAGCGCGCTGGTGGGCTGCTGCTGTCGAGCTCGGGCATGTACCCGGTCAAAAAAGCCGTGCTGCAGCGGCCCGACTTGCTGGGCGGCCAACAGCCACGCACCATCAACATGAGCACCATTGGCGACGACTTGCTGCGCGAAACTTCCCCAGTGTTTGGCCCGCAGATTGAGGCGCTGATCGTCTACAACAGCAACCCGGTGGCGGTGGCGCCCGAGTCGGGCAAAGTGGTGCAAGGCTTTGCGCGCGCCGACCTGTTTACCGTGGTGCTGGAGCATTTTCAAACCGACACCGCCGACTACGCCGACATCATCTTGCCTGCCACGACGCAGCTGGAGCACTGGGACGTGCACCTGAGCTACGGCCACACCGACGTGCTGCTCAACCGCCCTGCCATCGCGCCCCTGGGCGAGGCCAAGCCCAACACGCAAATCTTTCGCGAGCTGGCCGCAGCCATGGGCTACACCGAGGACTGCTTCGCCGAGAGCGACGAATCGCTCTGCCGTGCCGCCTTTGCGGGCCATGTGGACTTTGACTTGCTGCTGGCCCAGGGCTTTGCGCCGCTGCCGGTGCCCGACGCGCCCTTTGCGCAGGGCGGTTTTGCTACGCCGTCTGGCAAATGCGAATTTTTCAGCCAGCGCTTGGCCGACATGGGCCAAGACGGCCTGCCCGACCACGTGCCCAATTACGAAGTGCCGCGCAGTGGTGATGCCTACCCGCTGGCCATGGTTTCGCCGCCTGCGCGCAATTTTTTGAACTCCAGCTTTGTCAATGTGCAGAGTCTGCGCGACATGGAAGGCGAGCCGCTGCTGGAGATGCATGCGCAAGACGCCGCCGCGCGTGGCCTGGCCCACGCAGCCGAGGTGCGCGTGTTCAACGCACGCGGCAGTTACCACTGCAAGCTGCACATCAGCCCGCGCGCCCGGCCTGGTGTGGTGCACGGCTTGGGTGTGTGGTGGCGCAAGCTGGGCCTGCAGGGCACGAATGTGAACGAGCTGACCAGCCAGCTCCTGACCGACATGGGCCGCGGCCCGGTCTTCTACGACTGCGCCGTGCAGGTGGAGTTGGCATGAGCTTTTGGGGCGTAAAAAGCCTTGAAACGCGCTTAAAACGTGCGTATGCAGCTATTATTTTTGTAGCTATTGCGCTGGCTGTACCCGCTGCGCAAGCCCAGGGTTTAAGCTATTACTGGCAGTCCATCAAAGGCCATCTGGCCGTGCTCAATGCGGCCAAGCCGGTGCAAGATTGGCTGAGCGACGCGAAAACCCCGAGCGCGCTCAAGGCCCGCTTGGAGCTGGCCCAGCGCATCCGCGCCTACGCCGTGAGCGAGCTGCATCTGCCCAGCAACGCCAGCTACACCCGCTATGCCGACATTGGCCGCAGCGCTGTGGTGTGGAACGTGGTGGCCGCGCCGCCTGACGCGCTGACGCTCAAAACCTGGTGCTACCCGATTGCCGGTTGCGCGGGCTACCAGGGCTACTACGCCGAGGCTGACGCACGCGCTGCCGCCGAGGCGCTGCATGCCCAAGGCCTAGAAGTGGCGGTGTACGGCGTGCCCGCCTATTCCACCCTGGGCTATATGAACTGGGCGGGCGGCGACCCGCTGCTCAGCAGCTTCATCCACTACCCCGAGGGCGAGCTGGCGCGCATGCTCTTCCACGAGCTGGCCCACCAGGTGGTCTATGCGCAAGACGACACCGTGTTCAACGAGTCTTTTGCCACGGCGGTGGAGCGCATCGGCGCGCAAACTTGGCTGGCCACGCAAGCGGGCGAGGCCGCGCGCCAAGACTACGCCACCTACGACGCGCGCCGCCAGCAGTTTCGCCAACTGACGCTGGCAGCGCGCCGCCATTTAGAAAAAATATACGCCACAACGCCCGCCGACACTGCGTATGCAGCTAGCAAAAATATAGCAATGGAGCAATTTAGAAGCGATTACGCGCAACTCAAAAGCACCTGGGGCGGCTATGCGGGCTACGACGCTTGGGTGGCGCGCGCCAACAACGCCAGCTTTGGCGCACTGGCCGCTTACGACGAACTGGTGCCAGGCTTTGAAGCCTTGTACGCACGCGAGAAGCGGGCCCACAGCAGTGCCTGGCCGGGCTTTTACGCCGCTGTCAAACGCTTGGCGACCTTGCCTTTGGCCGAGCGCCATGCGGCCTTGCAAAGCGCCTCCGCCCCCATTGAAACCACCCTCAACCAGTAAGCTCCATGCCCGACATTCACATGCAACGCAGCCACCAGCTGGGCTTGCCCGCTGCCCGCACCATCGCCCACGAATGGGCGCAGCAGCTCGAAGAAAAATATGGTGCGACCTGCCGCTATGCGCAATCACCCGAGTCTGCCGATGGCGACGGCGTGGACAGTCTGCACTTTAGCCGCAGTGGCCTGAATGGCACGCTGCAAGTGAGCGCCAGCAGTATGGTGCTAGACGCCAAACTGGGGTTTTTGCTCGCTGCCTTTAAAGAAAAAATCGAAGCCGAAATTGCGCGCAAGCTTGACGCCGTGCTGGGCCCTGCGCTTTAACTGAGCGAGTCGATCAGCTCAATGTATTGCTGCTGTGCCGCGCTGCTGGGTGTGCCTTGCAGCTTGCTCCAGGCGTCCCATTTGGCACGGGCCACCATGTCGCCAAAGCCAGGCTTGGGCTCGGCGTTGTCACCCGCCGCGCCTTGTTTGTAGAGGGCGTAGATTTTCAGTAGGGTGGCGTTGTCGGGCCGCTCGCTCAGCTCTTTGGACTGGGCGACGGCGGCTTCAAAGGCGGGGGTGGTGGTGCTCACGGGTTTGCTTTCACAAGGCGTAAAAATGCATTATGCATAGGCCCCCAGCAAGCGCTGCAGGTGCTGGCCTTGCGCAGCCTCCACATAGGGCAACAAGAGCTGGAGCACATGCTGGGCCCCGTGCAGCAAGGCGTTTTGCGCGTTCTCGGGTTCCAGGGCGTGGCGCGGGTCGCTCACGTATTCATAGCTCAGCCAATAGGTCAGTAAGACCACCATGCTGGTGGCGGTGTTGCCCAGCGCGGTGACCGAGGTGCGCAGGGTGCCGGCGCTGCCCATGCCACCGAGCATGGCCTGCACGGCGTTGGTTTTGTTTTTCAGCACCCACTGGAAATGGGTTTCTAGGCGGCGGTTTTTGCTCAGCAGGTCGTTCAGGTCGCGGTAGAAAAAACGGTATTGCCAGATCAGCTCAAACAGGCTGTGCAAAAAGAACCATGCGTCTTCCACGTCGCGCACGCCGCCACCAGCGCGCAGCAGCTCGTTGAGTGCGGCTTCGTAGCGGTCAAACAGTGCGTTGATGAGCTCGTCTTTGGCGGGGTAGTGGTAGTAGAGGTTGCCAGGACTGATGGACAGCTCGGCCGAGATCAGCGTGGTG
>CANFOR010000188.1 GCA_947448675.1 Betaproteobacteria bacterium | reverse complement strand
TGCCACCCCAGCAACAGCAAAGCGGCGTAGCCGCCATGCTGCAAAGCCTAGGCTCGCTTGGCAGCTTGGCAGGGGCCAGTGGCGCGCTCAAAAACCCGGCTGACCAGTATGTAGCTTTTTTGAAGAGCCAAAGCGTCGAAGACGCGATGATCGAGCGCTTTCATTTGCAAGAGCGTTACAACGAAAAATACCACCAAGACACGCGCAAGCAGCTCGAAAAAATGAGCCGCATTAGCGCCGGTAAAGACGGCTTGATCGCCATTGAGGTTGACGACAAAGACCCGCCAATGGCTGCGCAAATGGCCAATGCCTATGTGCAAGAGCTGGGCACCCTGCTGAACCGCCTGGCCGTCACCGAAGCCCAGCAGCGCCGCGTGTTTTTTGAGAAGCAGCTGCTGAGCGCCAAAGAAAATTTGATCAAAGCCGAGGTAGCGCTGAAAGCCAGCGGCGTCAACAGCTCAGCGCTCAAGGCCAGCCCGCAAGCAGCCGTTGAAGGCTTGGCCAAACTCAAGGCCGCCATTACGGCCCAAGAAGTCAAAATTGCCTCGATGCGTGGCTACCTGACCGAAAACGCGCCCGACGTTAAGCAAGCCTTCACCGAGCTGAGTGCCATGCGCAGCCAAATGAGCCGCGCCGAAACCGAAGACCCCAGTGCCGCCAGCGGCGGCAGCGACTACATTGCCAAATTTCGTGACTACAAGTACCACGAAACCCTGTTTGAATTGTTTGCCAAACAATACGAGATCGCCCGCGTAGATGAAAGCCGCGAGGGTGCGCTGATCCAAGTGGTCGATGTGGCCCAGCCGCCCGAGAAAAAGTCTAAACCGCAGCGCAGTCTGATAGCCGTAGCGGTGGCGCTGGCAGTAGGCGTTTTGTTGCTACTGTTTATTTTTATACGCCAAGCCCTGCAAAGCGCCAAAAACTCGCCCGATACCGCTGCAAAAATAGCGGCCCTGCGTTTAGCTTGGTCCAAGGCCCTGGGAAGGCGCTGATGTTTCGTACAGCGAATCACCGCAAAACAACAGACGCCCCCAGTAAGTCATCCAAACACTGCACTTGCATTAGTAATTTATTACTACACTCCGAATTGCCGTCCTAGCAGGCCCTAAGCTTGCCAACTTCGGAGGAAACCATGATTTATTTCACCGCAGCTTTAGCTACTTTTCTGATTGCACTGCTCATCGTGCGCACCCAGCACTGGCATGGTGCGCTGAGCATGGACAGCACGCTGGGCGTGCAGAAATTCCACACCAACCCCACGCCCCGCATTGGCGGTGTCGCCATTGCCTGTGGCTTGGCCGTGGTCTATTTGCTCGGTTCGGCTGAACTGCGGCAGTTGTTGGCCCCGATTGCCCTGGCTGGCATACCGGCTTTTGCAGCGGGCTTGGCCGAAGACCTGACCAAGCGGGTCGGCGTTTTACCGCGCTTACTGGCCACCATCTTCAGTGGTGTGCTGGCTTGGTGGCTAACGGGTGTTGCCATGCGCAACACCGGGCTCAGCGCCATGGACTCGTTGCTCAGCTACACACCCTTTGCGGTGCTGTTTACGGCCATTGCCGTGGGCGGCGTGGCCAACGCCGTCAACATCATTGACGGCTTTAATGGGCTGGCCATTGGGGCCGTCACCATTATGTTGGGTGCAATGGGCTTGATCGCACTGTCGGTGGGTGACGCGCAGTTGGCAAGCGTGTGCTTTTTAATTGCTGCCATTGCCCTGGGTTTTGCGGCCATCAACTGGCCTTTGGGCTACCTATTTTTAGGCGACGGTGGCGCTTATTTGCTGGGCTTTTTGCTGGCCTGGATCGCCGTTTTGCTGCCCATGCGCAACCCACAAGTTACTGCCTGGAGCACCATGCTGGTGTGCTCTTACCCCGTTTTAGAGGTGGTGTACTCTTTCTACCGCAGGTCGCAACGCAAGGGCGTTAGCGCCACCCAACCTGACCAAGAACATTTGCACCATTTGTTCCACCGCGCCATTGTGCGGCCCTCGCTGCCCCAGGCCAGCTCCACCCTGCAAAACGGCATGACCAGCCCGATTGCCTGGGTCTACGCGCTCTTGCCCTGCAGCTGGGCGGTGCTGTTCGCGCGCGATAGTTTCATGCTGTTTTTAGGCTTTATTTTGGCTACATTTACCTACGCGGTGTTGTACCGCCAGCTCTCGCGCATGGACTGGCAGCCCTCTGCACCGGCTGCACTTTTACAAAAGGACTGACATGATTTTGGTTACTGGCGGGGCTGGCTTTATTGGCTCCAACTTTGTTTTAGATTGGCTAGCGCAGTCTGCTGAGCCTGTGCTCAATCTAGATGACCTGACCTACGCGGGCAATATGCAAAACTTGGCCAGCCTGCAAGCTGACCCACGCCATGTGTTTGTAAAAGGCAGCATTGCCGATGGCGAATTACTCACCAAGCTCTTGGCCCAGCACCAGCCGCGCGCCGTGCTCAACTTTGCCGCCGAGTCGCATGTAGACCGCTCCATCCACGGGCCCGAGGCGTTTATCCAAACCAATGTGGTGGGCACGTTTAAATTGTTAGAGGCGGTGCGCCACTACTGGGCTGCCCTGCCCCTAGAGGCCAAGCAAACTTTTAAGTTTTTGCATGTGTCGACCGACGAAGTCTATGGCTCGCTCAGCAAAGACGCACCGGCCTTTACCGAGCAGCATGCGTATGAGCCCAACAGCCCGTACTCGGCCAGCAAGGCCGCTAGCGACCACCTGGTGCGCGCCTACCACCACACCTATGGCCTGCCGGTGGTGACCACCAACTGCTCGAACAATTACGGCCCCCTGCACTTCCCGGAAAAGCTGATTCCGCTGATGATCGTCAACGCCTTGGCAGGCAAACCCCTGCCGGTGTATGGCGACGGCATGCAGGTGCGCGACTGGCTGTATGTAAAAGACCATTGCAGCGCCCTGCGCCGCGTGCTCGAAGCCGGCCGCTTGGGCGAAACCTACAACGTGGGCGGCTGGAACGAAATGCCCAACATCAGCATTGTGAACACCGTGTGCAACCTGCTCGACGAACTGCGCCCGCGGGCTGACGGCAAGCCCTATGCCAGCCAAATCAGCTATGTGACCGACCGCCCTGGCCACGACCGCCGCTACGCCATTGACGCCAGCAAAATCGAGCGCGAGCTGGGTTGGAAGCCCGCTGAAACCTTTGCCACCGGCATTCGCAAAACCGTGGCCTGGTACCTGGCCAACCCCGAGTGGGTGAGCCATGTGCAAAGCGGTACCTACCGCGAGTGGGTGCAAACCCAGTACGCTGCAGCTTAATTAGCACGCCATGAAAATTTTGTTATTTGGCAAAGGCGGGCAAGTGGGCTGGGAGCTGCAACGCGCCTTGGCCCCCTTGGGCGAACTGGTGGCGTTGGACTTTGACAGCACCGCGCATTGCGGCAGCTTTAGCAACCTGGCGGGCATAGCCGCCACGGTGCAAGCCATCAAACCCGATGTGATCGTCAACGCCGCTGCCCACACCGCCGTAGACAAAGCCGAGAGCGAGCCCGAGCTGGCCAGCCTGCTCAACGCCCAAGCGCCGACCGTGTTGGCGCAAGAAGCGCAAAAGCTGGGCGCCTGGCTGCTGCACTACTCGACCGACTACGTGTTCAACGGCTCGGGCACCCGCCCCTGGCGCGAGACCGACGCCCCCGCACCGCTTAACGTATACGGCCACACCAAGCTGGCAGGCGAGCTGGGCGTGGCCCAGCACTGCAGCAAGCACATTATTTTGCGCACCAGCTGGGTCTATGCCGCGCGCGGTGGCAACTTTGCCAAGACCATGCTCAAGCTGGCGCAAGAGCGCAGCCAGCTCAAGGTGATTAACGACCAACACGGCGCGCCCACCGGGGCCGAGCTGCTGGCCGACGTGAGCGCCTTGGCCCTGCGCCAAGCCCTGCAAGGCGCAGCGGCCCAGCCCAGTTGCGCAGGCCTGTACCACCTGGTAGCGGGTGGCGAAACCACTTGGTTTGACTATGCCAACTACGTGCTAGAGCGCGCCAGAGCTGCGCAGCCAGCTATTAAAATAATAGCAAGCGAGGTGCTGCCCGTGCCCACCAGCATGTTCCCCACCCCGGCCCAGCGGCCCCACAACTCGCGCCTAGACTGCAGCAAACTGCAAGCCACCTTTGGCCTGCGCCTACCGCACTGGCAGGCAGGCGTAGAGCGTATGCTGGCTGAATATTTAGCCCATTAACCCCCAAAAAACAGCACCCCATGACCCAACGCAATGGCATTATTTTGGCGGGCGGCTCCGGCACCCGTTTGCACCCCGCCACCCTGGCCATGAGCAAACAGCTCTTGCCGGTGTATGACAAGCCCATGGTTTACTACCCGCTCAGCACGCTCATGCTGGCGGGCATACGCGACGTGCTCATCATCAGCACGCCGCAAGACACGCCGCGCTTTACCCAGCTGCTGGGCGACGGCAGCCAGTGGGGCATGAACCTGCAATACGCTGTGCAGCCCAGCCCCGACGGCCTGGCCCAGGCCTTCATCATTGGCGAGCAATTTATTGGCAACAACCCCAGCGCCCTGGTGCTGGGCGACAACATTTTTTATGGCCACGACTTTGCCCCCCTGCTGGCCAAGGCCGACGCCCAGGCCAGCGGCGCCACCGTGTTTGCCTACCATGTGCACGACCCCGAGCGCTACGGCGTGGTGGCCTTCAACGCCGCAGGCCAGGCCACCAGCATTGAAGAAAAGCCCCAGCAGCCACAAAGCAACTACGCCGTGACCGGCCTGTATTTTTATGACCAGCAGGTGGCGGGTATTGCCAAATCTATTAAGCCCAGCGCACGCGGCGAGCTTGAAATTACCACCGTGAACCAAGCCTACCTGGAGGCGGGTACGCTGAACGTGCAGATCATGCAGCGCGGCTACGCCTGGCTCGACACCGGCACGCACGACAGCCTGCTAGAAGCCAGCCAGTTCATCGCCACGCTCGAGCGCCGCCAGGGCCTGAAGATTGCCTGCCCTGAAGAAATAGCCTGGCGTGCCGGTTTTATCAACAGCGCCCAGCTAGAAAAGCTGGCCCAGCCCTTGGCTAAGAATGGCTACGGCCAGTATTTGCTGCAACTCTTGCGCGAGGGCAAAACGCTATGAAAATTGCCGCCACCAGCATCCCCGACGTGCTCATCATCGAACCCAAAGTGTTTGGCGACGCGCGCGGCTTTTTTTATGAGAGCTTTAACCAAAAAGCCTTTAACCAGGCTACCGGCCTAAACGAAAGCTTTGTGCAAGACAACCACAGCCGCAGCAGCCAAGGCGTGTTGCGCGGCCTGCACTATCAGCTGGAGCAGCCCCAGGGCAAGCTGGTGCGCGTAGCGCGTGGCGCTGTGTTTGACGTGGCGGTAGACATCCGGCAAAGCTCGGCCACTTTTGGCCAATGGGTGGGCGTGGAGCTGAGCGAAGACAACCACAAACAACTGTGGCTGCCCGCAGGCTTTGCCCACGGCTTTGTGGTGCTGAGCGAAAGCGCAGACTTTTTGTACAAAACCACCAACTATTACGCGCCGCAGGCCGAGCATTGCATTGC
>CANFOR010000187.1 GCA_947448675.1 Betaproteobacteria bacterium | reverse complement strand
TCTTATTTCTAGTCCTAAAAAACGGCTGCAAAGCGCATGGATAGTGCGTAGTCAGCTATATATTTTGTAGCAAGCATTCATGGCACGTATTTTTATCGCCACCGAACCAAACACCGTTTGGCAGGCCAACATGGCCTTTGAGCTGCCTGCTGGAGCGTCGCGCCACGTGCAAGTTTTGCGCATGCAGCCCGGCCAGAGTTTGACGGTCTTCAATGGCCAGGGCGGCGAATGGTCGGCACGCATCACGCAGATGGGCCGCAGCAATGTTGCCTTGCAGCTAGAGGCGTACCAGCCCATCGAACGCGAAGCCAGTCGCGCCGTGCACCTGGCCCTGGGCATCCCGGCCAACGAGCGCATGGACTGGTTGGTCGAAAAGGCCACCGAGTTGGGCGTGGCCAGCATCCAGCCCTTGACCACCGAGCGCAGTGTGCTGCGCTTGGCGGGCGAGCGGGCCGAGAAAAAGCAGGCCCATTGGCAGGCCATTGCCATTGCCGCTTGCGAGCAGTGTGGGCGCAACCGTGTGCCGCGCGTGCATCCGCTGCTGCACCTTGAGCCGTGGCTGGCGCTAGGTGCAGCAGCGGCCACGCAAAGCAGCGCAGCACCTGCACCTAGCAGCGCGGTACCAGCGGCTAGCGCGCAGGCCACCCGCGTGCGCTATGTGCTCTCGCTCGCTAGTGCAGCGCAGAGTGTGCAGCAGGCCGCTGCCAGCACCGATGCGCTGTCGTATACGTTGCTCTCGGGCCCCGAGGGAGGCCTGGGCAGCGCAGAAGAAGCCTTGGCCATAGGGCAGGGCTTTGCGCCTCTGAGCCTGGGCCCGCGCGTGCTGCGTGCCGAGACCGCGCCCTTGGCTGCCTTGGTGGCGCTTACACTACAGGCATGAACCGCAAGCTTTGGTTGCTGGCCGCCGCACAAGGCCTGTTTCTCACCAACAACGTCACCTTTATTGCGATCAACGGTTTGGTCGGACTCGCGCTCGCCCCCTGGGGCTGGATGGCCACCCTGCCGGTGATGGGCTACGTAGTGGGCGGCGCGTTGTCAACGCAATTGGTCGCGGCCACGCAAAGCCGCTATGGGCGCCAAATTTCTTTTCAACTTGGTGCGGCGGTGGCCTTTGCGTCGGCCCTGCTGTGCGCTTACGCGGCCTGGAGCCACAACTTTTATCTGCTCTGCTTGGCCACCGTGGTGGCGGGCTACTTCAATGCCAATGCCCAGCTCTACCGCTTTGCGGCGGCAGAATTGGTCGAGGCCTCGGGGCGCGAAAAAGCCGTGTCTTTGGTCATGGCTGGTGGCCTAATTGGCGCGGTGCTGGGGCCGAATATGGCGGCAGCCACGCGCGGCCTGTTTGCCGTGCCCTTTGTGGGAGCTTATGTGGCACTGGCGGGGGTTGCGCTGTTGTCCATCGCACTGCTGGCTTGCATCGATTTTCCGCCGCGCGCCACCGGCAAAGCCACGCAGGGCGGGCGGCCTTTGGCGCAGATCATGCGCCAGCCGATCTTCATCGTCTCAGCCGCTGCCGGTGCCTTGGGCTATGGCGTGATGAACCTGCTGATGGCTTCCACGCCGATTGCCATGCAGCAATGCAACTTGCCCTTCTCGGCCACGGCCTTGGTGCTGGAGTGGCATGTGATCGGCATGTTTGCGCCCAGCTTTGTTACTGGGCACCTCATCAAACGCTTTGGCGCGCTGCCCATCATGGGTGTGGGCGTGTCGCTCAATGCCCTGTGCATTGCCACCGCGCTCTCGGGGGTGGACGTTGCGCACTTTGTGGTGGCGCTGTTTGCCCTGGGCGTGGGCTGGAACTTTGTCTTCACCAGCAGCACCACACTGTCGCTGCAAGCCTACACGCCTGAGGAAAAAGACCGCGCCCAGGGAGCTTTAAATTTTTGCGTGTTTGCCACTTTGGCCGTGACGTCTTTTGCCTCGGGCCTGCTGGTTACCACCCAGGGCTGGCAGCTTTTGAACTGGGGCTCGCTGCTGCCGGTAGTACTTACGGGTATGGCCGTCATCTATTTACTGCTAAACAAGCGTAGTATGGGCACTTCTTAATTTTTTAACGCAGGAGTTTCACATGGGCTTACTTGATTCTGTTTTGGGCGCAGTCATGGGCGGTGGTCAGCAGCAAGCGGCTGGTGGCGGTGGTTTGGCCAGCATCATCGGCATGGTGGCCAGCAACCCGCAAATGCTGCAAGTGGTCACCGGCATGCTCAGCAATGACGGTGCGCACGGTGGCCTGGGTGGCTTGGTGGGCAAGTTCCAGCAAGCGGGCATGGGCGACGCGGTCAACTCCTGGATCGGCAATGGGCAAAACCAGGCCATCAGCGGCGACCAACTCAGCCAGGTGCTGGGCAGTGGCGCGATGGGCGACATCGCTGCCAAACTGGGCATGAGCCATGGTGACGCAGCAGGCTCTTTGGCGCAAATGCTGCCTGGCCTGATCAACCACCTCACACCCAACGGCCAGGCCCCTGCTGGTGGCTTAGGCAACTCGGGCGATTTGATGGGAATGCTCGGCGGATTGCTACAAAAATCGTAGCATTACACGCATATCTGGCGCGCCTTAGCGCCAGATTTACTTAATATTGCGGGCCAGCCATTGGCCTAATGCAGCCAAGACCGTGCCATGGCCGGGCTCGTTAAAAATCTCGTGGTACATGTCATGAAAGCAATGCGCTTGCACGTAGTGGTGGGGTGCTTGCTTGGCAAATTTTTTGCTGCCCATGGGATCAACCAATTTGTCATTACCCGCGTAGAGTAAAAGCGTGGGCACACGCCAATGCGCCGCGGCCGCGCGGGTGGCCACGCCAGCGTCGGCAATGAAGTGGGCCAAGCGCGGTGAGACCATTTTGTGTACCAAGCGATCGGCACGGTAGTCACGCACAACGTTGGCGTCATGCGATAAAAAATCCACTTTCAAACCATTGCCCACTTGCAGGTTGGGCAGCCAGCGTGGCAATATGGCCAGCAGGAATTTTTGGAATGCATTCAAGCCAGGGTCGAGCGCAGGGGAAGACATCACCAAGCCGCTGACCGGCCGCATATTGAGCGAGACAAATCGTGCGGCTACCAGACCACCCAAGCTGTGCCCGAGCAGCAGCAGGGGCAGCGCAGGTCGACCGGGCGGGCGCAGGCTGTCTATGACATCGGCCAGGTCGTCAAGTAGGCGGGTTTCGCTGCTCAAGGTGCCGCGTGCGCCACCCGACTCGCCATGGCCGTATTGGTCATAGCCCACGACGCTAAAACCCAGGGTGTTCAAATACCCCGCCACATGGTTGTAGCGACCCACATGCTCGCCCAGGCCATGCACCAAGAGCACGGTGCCGTGCGTGCGCATGCCCTCGGCCACCGGCCAGTGCTGCATGGCCAAATTGGTGCCGTCGCTGGCGGTGAAGGTAGACAGGTTGGAAGGTGTCATATGCGGCTCACTGGGCGGTGTGGCTGGGGTAGCTGGCGATCACCTGCGCAACAGCAGCGGTGAGCTTTTTGGCGTAAGGCACATGCAAAAACTCATTCGGCCCGTGTGCGTTGGATTGGGGGCCGAGCACACCGCAAACCATCATTTGCGCTTTGGGGAAGCCCTGGCTTAGCATGCTCATCAGCGGGATGGTGCCACCTTGGCCAATCGTGCCACAGGGCGCGCCAAAGTGGGCTTGGCTGGCCGCGTGCAAAGCGCTTTCAAACCAGGGCGCGGTTGTGGGTGCGTTCCAGCCCGTCGCGCCACCGCCGCCCTCAAAGGTAACCTTGGCTTGGTAGGGCGCGTTGTCTTCCAGCAGGGCTTTGAGTTGCTGCACGGCCTGGGCAGCGTCCACCAAAGGCGGCAGGCGCAGCGAGAGCTTAAAAGCGGTGTAGGGCCGCAGCACATTGCCTGCGTCTTGGAGCGCGGGCAGGCCTTCGGCCCCGGTCACGCTGAGCGTGGGCCGCCAGGTGCGGTTGAGCAGGGCCTCTACCGGGTCGGTGGTGGTGGGCAGTGCAAAACTGGTGGAACCGCCGCAGTCGTAGTGCGCCCAGGGGAAGCGCTTGTAGAGCTCGTCGCCCAATATCGCCGCCGTAGCGCGCGCTTGCGCCAAGCGCTCAGGCGGCACTTCGCAATGGAAGCTGGCGGGCAGCAAGCGGCCGGTGGCGCTGTTTTCCAGGCGGTCAAGTACCTGGCGCATGATGCGAAAGCTGCTGGGTACCAGGCCCGAGGCGTCACCCGAGTGCACGCCTTCGGTGAGTACCTGTACCTTGAGCGTGCCCGAGGCCATGCCGCGCAGGCTGGTGGTAAGCCAGAGTTGCTCGTAATTGCCAGCGCCGCTGTCCAGGCAAATCACCAAGCCGACATCGCCTAGGCGGTTGTGATGTGGCGCACGCAGCGCGTCGATGATGGGCAGCAGGTCGTACGACCCCGACTCTTCGCAGCTTTCGATCAAACCCACAATGCGCGGGTGCGGCGTGTTTTGCGCTTTGAGCGCTTGGATGGCCGCAATGCTGGCGTAGACCGCGTAGCCGTCGTCGGCTCCGCCTCGGCCATAGAGCTTGCCGTCTTGGTACTTAGGCGTCCAGGGGCCGAGGTCCTTGCGCCAGCCGCTGAACTCGGGTTGCTTGTCGAGGTGGCCGTACATCAGCACGGTGTCGGTGCTGCCTACCTGGGTGGCGGGCACTTCAAAAAAGATAGCAGGCGTGCGCGGCAGGCCTTGCGCGTCTTGCAAGCGCAACACTTCTAGCTTGAGGCCAGCGACTTTTTGCGCCTCAACCCAAGCGGCTGCGCTGCGCACCACGCTGTCGATGTGGCCGTGCAAAGCCCAGTCGGCGTCAAAGCCGGGCGACTTGGCTGGCACTTCGATGTAGCGGCTCAGTGCGGGCACGATGCTGCTGTCCCACTGCGCGCTAACCTGGCCCAGGGCCAAGGCCGCGTCGAGCGCAGCGGCGGGGATTTCTTTGTTCAAGGGAGCATTCATGGCGCAACATCCTTTAAAAAGTCCAACACTGCCGCATGGAACTGCGCAGGCACTTCCATGTGCGGTACATGGCCTACATCGGCAAACTCTACCAGCTTGGCGTGCGGTATGCGCGCAAGCGCTGCTTTGCCGAGCACCGGGAAGTTGCCCAGGGCCTTCACCGCCTCGGGCGGCGCAAAGCGCCGGCCAAACACTGTGCGGTCAAGTTGGCCAATGGCCAATAGCGTGGGTACTTGCAGCAAGGGTAGCTCTTGGTAGATGCCGCCTTCGTCAATCATTTGGTAGGTCAGGGCCGAGATGCGGGCAAAGCGTGGGTATTCGCCGCTTTTTTGCACACGCGCAAACACTTCAACCAAGCGCTCGGTCTCGCTCGTCCAATGCGGGAAATAGCTCTTTAAAAAGTTGCGGTACGTCGCGGGCGTTTGCGCCATTTCCAGTTGCACCAAATTGCTGGTGCTTTGCGGCAGGATGCTGAGTTTGTAGTCTTCTAAACCGAGCGGATTTTCGAGCACCAAGGCGCTCACCCGCTCAGGGTAGCGGCGCGCAAAATGCACGCCCAACATGCCGCCCATGCTGTTGGCGATGATGGCCACACGCGCTAATTTGAGCCTGTCCAG
>CANFOR010000186.1 GCA_947448675.1 Betaproteobacteria bacterium | reverse complement strand
TTTTTGGTCGGCACGCCACAGGCCGAAGGTGACGAACCAAGTGTGCAACAGTCCGGGGTGGTATGGGTCTTTGATGTTCTCCATCATCAGCTTCCAGTTGCCCGGAATGCGCTGGCGATTCGTGCCCAGCAGGGTCAACTGGCGTCCTTTGAAGATGCGTTCGATCCAGGGCAGTATGTTGGGGCCCAAGTAGTCTTCAAGCGGCTCGGTCTGTTCGCTAAAAGTGGCAAACACTAGGCCGTGCAAAACCGCTACGCGCAGCTTGGTCAGGCCATGGGCTTTCACGTCAAAGTCGGCAGGCATGCCGCCGTTGATGCAGTCGCCACTAGGGCCAGACTCTTTCACGCCATCTTTGAAGGGCAGGCCCGCCAAGTCGCCATTGAGCTTGTAAGTCCACTGGTGGTAGGGGCAGACAAAGCTGCGCGCGTTGGCCACTTTACCGTCTACCGAGGGCTGGCAAAAGCGCACGCCCCGGTGGGCGCAACGGTTTTCGACGACGCGGATGCCGTGGTCGGTGTCGCGCTCTTTAGGTGCTACGCGGTCGCGCACCATGATGACTTGGCGCTCGCCAATATGGCGCAATTGGTAGTCGCCGACCTGCGCAATTTCTACCTCCAAGCCCACATAGTGCCAATGAGCGCCATAAAAAATGGCGTCTAACTCACGCTGGTACAGCTGTGCGTCGGTATAGGCCCAAAAGGGCACGCGGCTAGAGCCGGGGCGGCTCCAGCGTGAAAGGCTGGCGACTGCATTCATAGAGTGTCTCCTCCCAAGGGCATGCGCAGACTATACGCAAGTATTTGCGCGCTAGGCCTAGGTTTAGACTGCTTGTGCTGGCGCGACCTGCTCCACCTGCACCTGCGCAGCACGTGCACTGGCAGCCTGCCAACTCGGCGGCGTGCAGCCGCGCTGCATCACGCACAGACTGGCGCTGGCCACGCCATGCGCCAGTGCCGCTTGTGCGATAGCGCTGTCCAAGGCTTGCAGCGCCGCAGGGCTCCGCACACCGGCTTGGCACAGCGCCGCCAAGAGGCCCGCCAAAAAGCAGTCACCCGCGCCAACGGTATCGACCACCTGCACAGCTTGGGTTTCTTGGGCGCGCCACACGCGCACATGCGCGCCATATTTGGCCAGCAAGTAAGCACCCTTGTCGCCCAGAGTGAGTGCCATCACACTGGCGTCGCAGCTTTGCAGCAAGCGCTGGGCACTGTCGAGTGCGCCCACACCGGGCACCGCCAAAGCAGCCAGGTCTTCGTCGCTGACTTTGAGCACATGTGCCAAGCCCAGTGCAGCCAATACATTGCTGCGGTAAGTCGCCATGTCTTTCACCACCGAGGGGCGCAAATTGGCGTCCACCACCAGCAAACGGCCAGCGCGCTTTTGCGCCTGCAGCCAAGGCAGATACAAAGCCTCATCGCCCGGGGCCAGCGCCAGGGCCCCAGTACACACCATACCCAGCTTGTCGATTGCGCTGCAGGCCGCTATGAGGCTTTGCGCATCGGTGGCGCGATCGGCGACTTTCTCGCGGTAAAAGGCGTAGTCGGGGTGGCCCTCGGCGGTCAAGCCGACGACCGCGAGCGATGTCACCTCGGCCACCGCCTGGGACTGGGCAGCATGCACTCCATCGGCCTCTAAGCTGGCACGCAGCATGCGCCCAAAGCGGTCGGCCGATAGCGGGTTGAGGTAATAGGTGTTCACACCCTGGCAGGCGAGCGCGCGCGCCAGGTTGAACACCGCGCCGCCCATGCAAGCCTCGTAGCTGCCGTCGGGCTTGCCAATCAGATCGATCAATGCCTCGCCAGCACAGGCGATAAAAGACAAATTCCTAGGGTTTTCCATAAGTAAAACAACTTGATTTAGTAATTCAGACCGAACTATACTTGTTCCGCAACGCAGCGTAAAGAGCGCTATGCGCGGCCTGCACAAACTTTCATTTTTAACACCCTGACCCCACCCTTGAGGAGACACCCATGAAACACATCGCACGTACCCTGCTGCTGTCTGCAGTCACCCTGGCCGCTGGCGCAGCTTTCGCGCAAAAGGCTCCCATCATCGGCCTGATCACCAAAACCGAAACCAACCCCTTCTTCGTGAAGATGAAAGAAGGCGCACAAGCCGAAGCCAAAAAAATGGGCGCCAAGCTCATGACCGCTTCAGGCAAAAAAGACGGTGACACCGCCGCGCAAATTGCCGCCATCGAGAACATGACGGCTGCGGGCGCTAAAACCATTTTGATCACCTCCAGCGGCGACGCCATCATCCCTGCGGTGAAAAAAGCGCAAGAAAAAGGCGTGCAAGTCATCGCACTGGACAGCCCTTTTGAAGGCGCAGACGCCCTGTTTGCCACCGACAACTACCAAGCCGGTGTGTTGATTGGCCAGTACGCCAAAGCCGCCATGGGTGGCAAGCCTGCCAAGATCGCCATGCTCGACCTGTTCCCTGGCCACCCCGTGGGCGCACAGCGCCATAACGGCTTCATGAAGGGCTTCGGCTTGGCTGCCAACGATGCCAAGTCCAATGAGCTGTCCAAGACCGCTGAAACAGTTTGCGCTGGTGACACCGACGGCAACCAAGCCAAGGGCCAAACCGCGATGGAAAACTGCTTGCAAAAAGATCCTGGCATCAACGTGGTCTACACCATCAATGAGCCCGCTGCTGCTGGCGCCTACAACGCTTTGAAGAAAGCCGGTAAAGCCAAAGACGTATTGATCGTCTCGGTCGACGGCGGCTGCGCTGGCATTGCCGACGTGGGCAAGGGCGTGATCGGCGCTACCTCGCAGCAATACCCGTTGAAGATGGCTTCAATGGGCGTGGCGGCGGGCGTGGAATACGCTAAAGGCGGCAAAAAGGCCAGCGGCTATGTGGACACTGGCGTGACCTTGATCGCTGGCAAGGCCATTGCGGGCGTAGACAGCAAAGACGTCAAAACCGGCACCGCACTGTGCTGGGGCAAAAAATAATTCAAAGCTTAGTGTTTTGAGTTAATTCCGCCGGGGGTTTCAACACCCCCGGTTTCAGTTTCGGTAGTTCATTGTTTCCCCGTGCCAAGAAGGCCACACTCGGCAGACTCCCATGGCCACAACATCTTCTAAACATATTCCTTGGGCCATGCTCGGCCCCTGGCTCGCACTATTGGCGGCTTGCGCCTTTTTTGCCACCCAGTCCGACCGGTTTTTAAGCGGTGAGAACCTGTCTTTGATTTTGCAGCAGGTGATGGTGGTGGGCGTGATCGCCATCGGCCAAACCTTGATTATTTTGACCGCAGGCATCGACCTGTCTTGCGGCATGGTGATGGCCCTGGGCGGCATCGTCATGACCAAGTTCGCGATGGACTATGGCATGAACCCGTACCTGGCCATGCTCTGCGGCATTGCCGTCACCGCGGCCTTTGGCCTGCTCAATGGCATCTTGGTGACGCGCATTAAATTGCCCTCCTTCATCGTGACCCTGGGCACCATGAACATTGCATTTGCCATCACGCAAATTTATTCGGGCGCGCAAACCGTGCAAGACCTGCCTGACGCGCTCACCGCTTTGGGCAACACCTTCAGCATTGGCGGCACGGCCGTGGCCTGGGGTACGGTAGCCATGGTGCTGCTCTACGTTTTGGCCTGGCATTTGCTGCGCGACACCGCCTCGGGCCGGCATGTGTATGCAGTGGGCAACCACCCCGAAGCAGCGCGTTTGTCGGGCATTTCTGTTGAACGTGTTCTGCTCGGCGTCTACGTTCTAGCAGGCGTCTTGTATGGCATTGCAGCTATGCTTTCTGTAGCACGCACCGGAGTCGGGGACCCCCAAGCCGGGCAAACGGAGAACCTCGACGCAATCACCGCCGTAGTGCTGGGCGGTACCTCGCTGTTTGGCGGGCGCGGCATCGTTTTGGGCAGTTTGGTGGGCGCCATCATCGTCGGTGTATTTCGCAATGGACTCACGCTCATGGGCGTAGCCTCGGTCTACCAAGTGCTGATTACCGGCATCTTGGTGATCTTGGCGGTGGCCGCTGACCAGCTCTCGCGCAAAGGAGCCCGCTGATGCACACCGCAGCACCCATTGTGTTCAAAGCCACCGGCCTGACCAAGCGCTATGGTCAAGTCACCGCCCTCGACGGCGCTGACTTTGAGTTGCGCGCAGGTGAAATTTTGGCCGTGATCGGCGACAACGGCGCTGGCAAATCTTCGCTCATCAAATGCCTGTCGGGCGCAACCATTCCCGACGAAGGTAGCATCGAACTCGACGGTAAGCTGCTCAAGTTTCGCGGCCCCATCGACGCGCGCCGCCACGGCATTGAGACCGTCTACCAAGACTTGGCCGTGGCCCCCGCCATGAGCATTGCCGAGAATTTATTTTTAGGCCGCGAGATGCTGCGCGATGGCATTTGGGGCAGCCTGTTTCGCAGCCTCGACAAAAAGAGAATGCTGGCCGAAGCCGTCTCGCGCATGAACGACCTGAAGGTCGGCATTCGCTCGATGACGCAGGCGGTTGAAACCCTCTCGGGTGGCCAACGCCAATGTGTGGCCGTGGCCCGCGCCGCGGCCTTTGCCCGGCATGTGGTCATCATGGACGAGCCCACCGCTGCGCTGGGCGTCAAAGAGGGCAATATGGTGCTGGAACTCATTCGCCGGGTGCGCGACAAAGGCCTGCCAGTGATCCTCATCAGCCACAACATGCCCCATGTGTTCGAGGTGGCCGACCGTATCCACATCCAGCGCTTGGGCAAACGCGCCGCCGTGGTCAACCCCAAGGCCATCAGCATGAGCGACACTGTGGCCATCATGACCGGTGCCAAATCACCCGACGAACTGCCCGAGGCCGCCCATGCTTAAAGGCATCGACCCCCTGCTTAGCCCCGACTTGCTGCACCAATTGGCCAGCATGGGCCATGACGAGTCCATCGTGCTGGTAGACGCCAATTTCACTACGCAAAGCTTGGGCCAAGGCAAAACCGTGCTGCGCCTGCCCGGCATTTCGATGCAGCGGGCCATGCAGGCGGTGCTATCGGTGCTGCCCTTGGTAGCCGACGAGCTGCACCCCGTAGCGTATATGCAAGTAACGGGCAGTTTAGACAATTCTCGCTCGGCACTGCAACGCGAAGTGTTGGCCTTGGTTGAGCCCCTGCTGCTCGCAGACCAAAGCCCAGAGTGCTTGGAGCGCTATGCTTTTTACGAACGCACGCGCAAAGCCACGGCCTTTTTGGTCACCGGCGAACTGCAGCCCTTTGCCAACTTCATCGTGCGCAAGGGCGTAATCGGCGAAATGCTGCGCAAGTGACGGCACGGGACCACGCGGCCATGCATGCTGTGAAGCCGCACCCCACATCGGCCCAAGCCCCCGCTCTTGCCCCTTCGCTGGTCCCCTCGCTAGCGCCCGTAGCCCAACGTGGCTCCAACCACGTGGGCATGCGGCAGTTCAACGAACGCGTGGTGCTACAAGCCATCCGCCTGCACGGCAGCTGCGCCAAGGCCGAATTGGCCCGGCTCACTGGCCTCACCGCGCAGACCATTGGCCTGATCGCCGCCCGGCTCGAAGACGACGGCCTGCTCTTACGCCACCAACCGGTGCGCGGTCGCATTGGCCAGCCCTCGGTGCCCTTGGCGCTCAACC
>CANFOR010000185.1 GCA_947448675.1 Betaproteobacteria bacterium | reverse complement strand
CACGCTGTCGCCAGTGAGCACGGCCCAACTGCCGCCACCGCTGCTGTGCGTGTGGGCTACATGGCCGTGCTCTGCATGCGCATGCCCGTGGTGGTGCTCGTGCCCGTGGTGCCACAGCTCGGCCTTGTCGAGCAAAAAGAAAAACACCAGGCCTAGCAGCAGCGTGGCAAACAATGCGTGTGGGCCGACGGTGGACTCAAAGGCCTCGGGCAGCAAATGCATAAAAGCCGTGGCCAGCAAAGCGCCCGCGGCCAAGCTCAGCAAATGCTGCGCGCCCACACTGCCGTGTTGGCCGAGCCAGCGCAGGCGCAGCAAACCGGCAGCCAGCCACACGCTGCCAATGCCAGCGAGCAAGGTGGCCAGAACAATGGCGATCAGGGTCATGCCACGCCGTTGGCCTTGAACCAATCGAGTGTGCGTTGAAAGCCGTTTTCGGCCGCGTCTTTGCGGTAGCTGGCGCGGTAGTCGGCATGAAAGCCGTGCGGCGCGCCCTCGTAGACCACAAACTGGCTGGCCTTGGCGGCGGCGTTGCCACTGGCCAGTGCTGCTTTCATTTTGTCGATGGTGTCTTGTGGAATGCCTTGGTCGGCAGAGCCGTACAGGCCCAGCACGGGCGCGTTCATTTTGCTGGCCAGGTCGATCGGGTTGTTCGGCGTGAGGGGGGTGCTCGCACCCACCAAACGGCCATACCAGGCAACGGCAGCCTTGACCGGGCCTTGCGCGGCATACAGCCAGGTAATGCGGCCACCCCAGCAAAAGCCCGTAATGGCCACTTTGCTGGTGTTGCCGCCGTTGGCACCGGCCCATTTCACTACGCCGTCGAGGTCGGCCAGCACTTGTGCGTCGGGCACTTTGCTGACCACTTCGCTCATGAGTTTGGCCATCTCGTTGTATTGGCTGGGGTCGCCCTGGCGCGCGTACAGCTCAGGCGCAATGGCCAAATAGCCGGCTTTGGCAAAGCGGCGCACCACGTCGGCAATGTGCTCATGCACACCAAAGATTTCTTGCACCACCAGGACCACGGGCAAATTGCTTTTGCCAGCGGGCGCTGCGCGGTAGGCGGGCACTTTAAAGCCGTTCACTTCAACCGTTATTTCACCCGTCGTCAAACCTTCTGCTGTAGTTTTGATAGCAGTCTGCGCAGCAACCGCGCCCGCTGCGGCGGCATAGCCCACGCCCAGCGCGGCTTGCAGGGCGGTGCGGCGGCTGGGGCCCGCTTCGGTGGTACGGCCAGGGGCCAGGGAGTCGAACTCGGCGCGGTGGTCGGGGTGCAGCATGGCAGTCTCCTAAAAGGTTGAAAGGAGCTAGGAGTTTAGACTCAAGAACCTGGTTCCCGTATGTCACAACAAAGGAGTTTTTATGCCCACCATCCGCATCGAGTTGTTAGAGGGCCGCACGCCCGAACAAAAACAAAGCCTGGTTAGCGCCGTCACCCAAGCGGTGGTGAGCAGCCTGGGCAGCAAGCCTGAATCAGTGGACGTGCTGCTGTTTGACATTCCCCGCGCCCACTGGGCTACCGGCGGCGTTTTGTGGTCGGAGCGAAAGCCTAATTAAGCAAAACCCAATTGCTGTGTAAACGGCGACAATAGCGGCCTATGTCCCGTAATTTCAAAAAAGGCTATTTCGTGCGTGGCCAGTTTGTTGCCGAAGGCAGCGAGCTCGACATTCAGCTCAAGGCTGAACTCAAAGGCACGACCGAACAAAGCCGCACCGACCTCAAACGCGAGAGCACCGAGCTGCAGCACCTGGGCGAGCAGCTCATGGTGCTGGGCGCAGATCGCTTTGCGCCCTTGCAATTGCCCGAAAAATTGGTAGACGCACTGGCCGAGGCCAAACGCATCAGCAATTTTGAGGGCAAGCGGCGCCAAATGCAGTTTGTTGGCAAGCTCATGCGCGCCCTGCCGCCCGAGACCCTGCTCGCCGTGCGGGCAGCGCTGGACGCCCAACACCATGGCTCGGCCCAAGACACCCTGGCCTTGCACTTGGCTGAGAACTGGCGCGACCGCTTGGTAACCGACGATGCAGCGGTGGCCCAGTGGATGCAGCAGCACAGCAGCACCGACGCCCAGCAATTGCGCTCGCTGATCCGCCAAGCGCGTAAAGACGCTGCAGCCCAAGCACAGGCCCAAGCCTTGGTCAAAACCGAGGCTGGTGCGGCGCAGCGCCAAAGCCGCGCCTACCGCGAGATTTTTCAACTCGTGCGCGAGCATTTGCAGCAAGCAGCTCCGGCCTCTGCGTCTGCACCTGCTTCTGCGTCTTCTTCGGCAAGCGACGCCGACTTTGCATCGACCCGCCATGAACTCCACTAAACCCCCCAGCAACCCGCTCGGCCTGGCCGCTACCGCCAGCGCGGGATACGAGAGCGTGCGCATTGGCATCGTCTCGGTGAGCGACCGCGCGTCCAGCGGTGTCTACGAAGACAAAGGCCTGCCCGCGCTGAAAGACTGGCTCACGCGCGCGCTGTTCAACCCGATTGATTTTGTCGAGCGTTTGATCCCCGACGAGCAGGCGCAGATCAGTGCCACCCTCATCGACTTGGTCGACGCTGGCTGCGCCCTGGTGCTGACCACCGGCGGCACTGGCCCCGCCTTGCGCGACGTGACGCCCGAGGCCACGCTGGCCGTGGCGCACAAAACCATGCCCGGCTTTGGCGAGCAGATGCGGCAAATCTCGCTGCAGTTCGTGCCCACCGCGATCCTTTCGCGACAAGTAGCGGTCATACGTCACAAAAGCTTGATCATTAACCTGCCCGGGCAACCCAAAGCCATCGCTGAGACCCTGCAAGGCCTTACAACGGCACCTGGCGTGAGTGCGGTGCCGGGTATTTTTGCGGCGGTGCCCTATTGCATGGACTTGATTGGCGGGCCTTATGTGGCCACGCGCGACGAGGTCTGCAAAGCCTTTCGCCCCAAGTCGGCCATGCGGCCGCCAGTTTTGAAATCGATCTAAGGTTTGGCTTCTATGAAAATTAAAAAACCCTCTGCAAGGCGCATAGAATATGCGTTGACAGCTATTTTTTTTGTAGCTAGCGGCGCGGCCAGCGCGGCCACCGATGCCAAAGAAAGCAGCTTGGTCTACACCATTCGACCCGGTGACAAACTGATCCGCTTGGGTCAAGAGATGCTGGTTTCGCCTGCATCGTGGCAAGAAGTTGCGCAGTACAACCATTTGGACAAAGCGGCCAGTGTGCGGGTGGGGCAACAGCTCAACATCCCGCTGCGCCTGCTCAAGTCGCAACCCGCTGGCGGCAAGCTGCTGAGTGTTTCGGGTGACGTGCAAGTGGGCGGCGCGCCGGCCAAGGTCGGCAGCACGGTGGCCGAAGGCAGCCGGGTGCAAACCGGTGCCAACAGCTCGGCCGTGGTCGAGCTGGGCGACGGCAGCCAGGTCAAGCTTTTGCCCAGCAGCCTGGCCGAGGTGGTGACCAACCGCAACTACGCCATGCGCGACGCCAGCGCCAGCAGCTCGACCAATTGGTTCTCGGGCATAGTGCGCTTGGCCCAGGGCTCGCTCGAAACCTTGGCCAGCAAGGGCAAGAGCCGCGCTACGCCGCTGCAGATCCAAACCGCTACTTCGACGCTGGGCGTGCGCGGCACGCAGTTCCGCGTGGCCATGGACGACCCCGCCGGGCAGAACTCGCGCAGCGAGGTCATTGAAGGCTTGGTGCGCGCTGACAACACCGCCCAGCAGAGCGGCGCTGAGCTGCCCATGGGCACGGGTGCGGTCATCAACCCCAAAGAAAAAGAAGTCAAAGTCGTCAAGCTTTTGGGCGCTCCCGATGTCTCCGGCATGCAGGCCGAGCAGTTCAAGCCGCAAGTCCAGTTGGCCTGGGCGGCCTTGCCCGGTGCCAGTGCCTACCGCGTGCAAGTGGCCAGTGACGCGGGCTTTAACCAGATCGTGCGCGAATACCGCGTTGCAGGCACCCAGGCGGCCCTTGGCGACCTGCCCAGTAGCAACTGGTACACCAGGGTGCGCGGCATCGACGCGCAGGGCCTAGAGGGCTTTGACGCCGTTAAGCTGGTGGCTGTGCGCGATGCGGTGCCCGTGCCGGTGGTGCTCTGGCAGGCGACCAATCCGCGCCTGGCTTTTGCCGACGGCAAAACCCTGCTGGTCTGGCAAGCGCGCCAGCCCGGTGGTGCGCCAGTGGCGGCCAGCGGCTACCGGATTGAGCTGGCGCGTGATCGCGGCTTTAGCAGCGGCGTGCAAAACATCCAAAGCAGCGAGAGCAGCGCCGTACTGGGCAGCTTGCAGCCCGGCGCATATTTTGTGCGAATACAAGCCACTCTGGCCAATGGCGGCAGCCAACCCAGCGAAACCTACCGTTTTGAGCTGCCCGGCAATTGGGGAAGCACCGTGTTGGATGTGGCGGCCGCCTTGCGTTCAGAGTAGGTTCTTATACGGCTTGTACGTTAAGTGCGCGGTACTTTGCGTTTAACGCTTTAGTACACAGCATAAATACACCACTAGAATGGCCTACATGTGGGGCGTTTTGGCTCCGCATTGAGTGAAAGACTCCGGCATGGACAGCATTATTTCCGACTCGCATAAATGGACCCGCGAAGATGTAGCGAATCTGCTCATGTCGGGCACCGCCCTGACCGATTTAGATTTGGTCTCGGCACGCATCATCGCCAAGGCCATGAAGTCGACCCGCTACAAAGCCGGTGCCGTGCTGATGCAAGAAGGCCTGCCCAGCAGCGGCTTCATGATGCTGATTTTGCGTGGCGAAGTAGTAGTCGAATACCAAAGCGCGCGCCGAGTGGATTCCGTGGTTTTGGGTGTAGCTGGTCCCGGCAGTATCTTGGGTGAAATGAGTCTGCTCGATGGCGAGCCACGCTCAGCCACCTGTACCGCTACCAGCGACCTCGACGTGGCCCTGCTCGACCGCCCTGGCCTGGCCGCTTTAATGAACAAAGAGCCCTTGGCCGTGGCCAAGCTTTTGGCGGTCTTGCTCGCTCGCTCATCTAAGCGCCTGCGTTCATCGAACCGCAAACTGCGCGCCATGAACCAGCTCAATATTTCTTTGCGCGAAGAGCTGGGCACGAGCTTGCATTCCAAGCTGCAATCCGATCCGATGCCTTTCAGCCGTGGCGAAACGACCGGCATGGTTCTTTTGTAACTTGCTTCTTTGCCGGGCTGCGGCTGCTGGCTTGGGTAGCTAGTTCAGGCGGCGGGCTTGCTCAGCGCTTCAATGGCCTGCTGCAAGCGGGCAATTTGCAGCTCTTGCGCTGCGGCTTTGTCAACCAAGGCCTTCATGGTTTGCACCAGCGGGTCGTCTTCTTGGGTAATGCCATAGGCGTTAAAGGCCGCACGGCTTTTGCCATCAACGCTGCTGTGGTTGGCACTGCTCACGTCGGCGCTATCACCGTTTTTAGACTCAATGATGCGCGCCGGAATGCCCACCGCCGTGGCCCCCGCCGGTACGGGTTTGATGACCACCGCATTGCTGCCAATTTTGGCCCCGTCGCCGACCTCAAAACCGCCCAGCACCTTGGCCCCGGCGCTGACCACCACGTCGCGCCCCAAGGTCGGGTGGCGCTTGCTGCCTTTGTAGAGCGAGGTGCCGCCCAAGGTCACGCCTTGGTAGATGGTGCAGCCGTCCCCAATCACCGCGGTTTCGCCCACCACCACGCCCATGGCATGGTCAAAAAATACCCGCTCGCCCAGCACCGCGCCGGGGTG
>CANFOR010000184.1 GCA_947448675.1 Betaproteobacteria bacterium | reverse complement strand
CTCCTCCAGCATGATGTGCACCTTGTGCCCATTGGGTGTGGGCCACGAATAGACTTGAATTTCGGCTTGCGTCATGGTGTGTGGGCTCGGCTATACAGACTCGGCTATACGGGCTCGGGTTTAGCCCCGGGTGATGGGCATTTCGACTTCGGTTTTGCTGGGCGCGTATTTGCCCAGTTCGAGCTTGGCAATGGCGTTGCGGTGCACTTCGTCGGGGCCGTCGGCAAAGCGCAGGGTGCGCGCTGCGGTGTAGCTGTAGGCCAGCGGGAAGTCGCTGCACATGCCACCACCGCCGTGGGCTTGCATGGCCCAGTCGATCACCTGGCAGGCCATGCTGGGCGCTACCACCTTGATCATCGCGATGTCGTTCTTGGCCAGCTTGTTGCCACCCAGGTCCATCAGCCAGGCGGTTTTGAGTGTGAGCAAGCGCGCCATGTCGATGCGGCAGCGCGCCTCGGCAATGCGCTCTTGGGTCACGGTTTGCGCGGCCACGGCTTTGCCAAAGGCAATGCGAGATGAGGCGCGGCGGCACATCAGTTCGAGCGCGCGCTCGGCCAAGCCGATCAAACGCATGCAGTGGTGGATGCGCCCAGGGCCTAAGCGACCTTGGGCAATTTCAAAGCCACGCCCGGCACCGAGCAGCATGTTGTCAGCCGGGACGCGCACATTGGTGAAGGTCATCTCGCAATGGCCGTGCGGCGCATCGTCGTAGCCAAACACGGTGAGCGGGCGCAACACCTTGATGCCCGGGGTGTCAGCGGGCACCACGATCATGCTTTGCTGGCTGTGGCGCGGGGCGTCGGGGTCGCTCTTGCCCATGGTGATGTAGACCGCGCAGCGCGGGTCGCCTGCGCCCGAGATCCACCACTTGCGGCCATTGATGACATAGCTGTTGCCGTCGGCTTCAATGCGGGTGGCGATATTGGTGGCGTCGCTCGAAGCTACTTCAGGTTCGGTCATGGCAAAAGCCGAGCGGATCTCGCCGCGCAGCAGGGGCTTGAGCCAGCGGTTGCGAATGGCGTCCGAGCCGTAGCGGGCCAGGGTTTCCATGTTGCCGGTGTCCGGCGCCGAGCAGTTAAACACCTCGGGTGCCCAGGGCACCCGGCCCATGACCTCGGCCAGGGGCGCGTATTCTTGGTTGGTCAGGCCCGCGCCGCCAAAGAGGGGGTCGCCGCCAAAACCGGCAATCTCGGCGGTATCGCGCGGCAACCACAGGTTCCACAAGCCTTGTTTTTGCGCCAAAGGCTTGAGCTTTTCAATGGTCTGCAGCGGCGTCCAGCGCTTGCCCGCAGCCGTATTGGCCTCGATCTCGTCGTGGTAGGCCTGCTCGTTAGGGTAGATGTGGTCGTCAAAGAACTGCAGCAACTGCGCTTGCAAAGCCTTGGTCTTGGGTGAGTAGTCAAAATCCATAGTTGTCTCCGGTGAAAAATGAGGGGAGGACGCGTTCTCTGCGTCCGACTGTCCGTATTGGCATCTCAGGCCCGCTGCGCAAATTGCCAGCCCATTTGCGCCAGCGGCCGCGCGCCCGCTGCTGAGCTGACGGCTTGCGCGCTAGACGCTGTGCCCATCTCGACGCGCTTGGCGATGCCTTGCAAAATTGCGCCCATGCGAAACAGGTTGTAGGCCATATAAAAGTTCCAGTCGGCCTTGAGGGCTTGCGGCGTGGTGATGCCGGTGCGCTCGCAGTACATGCCGATGTATTCGTCTTCGCTGGGAATGCCCAGCGCTGGCAGGTCGAGCCCGCCAATGCCTCGGAAGGCCCCCGGCGCAATATGCCAGGCCATGCAGTGGTAGCTGAAGTCGGCCAGCGGGTGGCCCAGGGTGGACAGCTCCCAGTCGAGCAGGGCCAACACGCGCGGCTCGCTGGGGTGAAAGACCATGTTGTCGAGCCGGTAGTCACCGTGCACGATGGAGACTTTGCTCTCGTCTTTGGCGCTGGCAGGCATGTGGGCGGGCAGCCATTGCAAGAGCGCTTCCATCTCGGGAATCGGCTGGCTCATTGGGCCCGCGCCGTCGGTCGAGGCTTTGTATTGCTTGCCCCAACGGCCAATTTGGCGCTCGAAATAATTGCCGGGTTTGCCGTAAGCCGCCAAGCCCCGTTCGGCGAACTTGACGCTGTGCAGCGCGGCGATCACGCGGTTCATCTCGCTATAAATGGCATAGCGCTCGGCGCGCTCCAGGCCTGGCAGAGCCTGGTCCCAGAGCACCCGCCCGGCCTTGAACTCCATGATGTAAAAAGCGCGGCCGATGACGGACTCGTCTTCGCACAGGCCAAACATTTGCGGCACCGGCACGTCGCTGCCATGCAGGCCGCGCATCACGGCAAACTCGCGTTCGACCGCGTGGGCTGAGGGCAGCAGCTTGGCCACCGGGCCGGGCTTGGCGCGCATCACGTAAGCGCGGGTGGGCGTGAGCAGTTTGTAGGTCGGGTTGGACTGCCCGCCTTTGAACATTTCGACGCTGATGGGCCCGGCAAAGCCAGCAATGTGCGACTGCATCCAGCGGCTTAATGCGGCTACGTCAAAGGCGTGTTGGTCGCTCACCGCGCGGGTGCCTACAAAGTGGTCAAAGTTGCTCATGGTGTGCAGAGTTTATTCGTCGGCTTCAGAAATGCGCAGCAAAACGTCGCGTTTGCGCACCACCAGGCCACCGGGCTCGATGCGAATGGCCTCTTCACGCTCCATAGCCTTGAGCTCTTGGTTGACGCGCTGGCGCGAGGCGCCCAGCAGTTGGGCCAGCTCTTCTTGCGCCAGTTGCAGACCAATGCGCATCTCTTGCCCGTCGCTGAGCGAGGGCACGCCGTAGCTGCGCACCAGGTGCAAAAGCTGCTTGGCTAGGCGCGCGCGCAGGGGCAGGGTGTTGAGGTCTTCGACCAAGCCAAAGAGCTGGCGAATGCGCCGCGCATGCAAGCGCAGCATGGCTTCGTACAGCTCCACATGCAGGGCCAAAATCTTTTTAAAGTCGGCCTTGGCCACGCAGACAATGGTGGTCTCGCCGTGGGCGTAGGCGTCGTGCGTGCGGCGGTCGCCGTCAAAAATCGCCACATCGCCAAACCAAATGCCGGGCTCGACATAGGCCAGGGTAATCAGCTTGCCCGAGAGCGAAGTGCTGCTGACCCGCACCGCGCCCTTGGCGCAGGCGATCCAGTCTTCCGGTGGGTCGCCGCGCGCAGCAATCAGGTCGCCGTCGCGGTAGCGCTTGACGTAGCTGCAGCGCAAGATGTCGTGCCGTAGCGAGGGCGAAAGCGAGGCAAACCAGCGCCCGGCGTTGATCGCCTCGCGCTCTTCGTTGCTCAAAATCGGGTCGTCCATGCCTGCATTGTCGCCTGTGTTGCACCAGCGTCGCGGGCGGCTTGTCGCTTGCGCGTCACGCGAGGTTTGCTACTACTTTGATAGCTACATACGTACAATCCACGGGCGTTTCGCGCAGTTTCAAACACCTATACTAGTGCCTGTACGACCCCATCGTGGGCCGCATGATGAGCGCCGGCCCGTACATCCAAGCCCACGGCAACCTGCAAAGCTATAACCGCTATAGCTATGTGATGAACAACCCGATGCTGTTTACTGACCCCAGTGGGTTTAGCTGGTTGGGCAGTTTTTTTAATAAATTGACTGGCTCGAGTTGGTCAGACTTTAGAGACAACGCTGTCAAACCTGTAGCGGTAATTGCCATTGCCTACTACACCGGGCAATGGGCTGGCGGTGCAGTCTCTGGTGGTGGTTTGGGTTTTGGGGCCATTGGTGCTGGAGCTATTGGCGGTGCGGCAGGCGGTGCAGCGAGCGCGCTGTTCAACGGCGGCGACGCTGGGCAGATTTTCAAGGGGGCGATGCTCGGGGGCATTTCAGGTGCGGGCTTTGGCTGGGCCGGTTTACAGGGAACGCCTTCGAATTTTGTAGAAATAGATGCTGCGGCCAACTCCGTTGGGCGCTATGCGGCCCATGCTTTGGTAGGATGCGTCTCTAGCGTTGCTGGGGGAGGCAAGTGCGGCAGTGGGGCTGCTTCCGCAGTGTTTGGCAAGTTCACCTCGAATGCGATTGGCGGGACACCGGGCCAGTGGGACACAGCACAGTTTGCTGCAACAGTTGTGGCGGGTGGAATTGGCAGCGCGATGGGGGGAGGTAAGTTCGAGAACGGGGCGATGACTGCGGCTTATGGGTATCTCTTTAATGCCCTTTCCGCGAAAACTATTCGATCTCTCTTTACGACGCCTGGGCATCACCCTTTCACTCGTCAGATGGCGATTCAGTTCACGGATGTCATGACCGATGAAGCTGTCGATTACGTAAGTCGGCGCACTATTGGAGAACATGTCAATTGGGACCGTGCCGACCCCAACAATCCACATAAGTGGAGCAATGAAGCTGGGCATCCTCAGTACAATAAAGATGCATTGGATATTGGCAATAAGTACATTGAGGCAAATGGGATTTCCAAGGACAACCCAATGACGGTCAGGCAGGCCGCCGAGCTAGGAATGAAGCTCCGCCAGCACGAATACAACCGATCAGTTCAGGACTATACGAATCAGCAGATGAGATCCGGAAATATTCGCTGGCGTGGTGTTAGCCGAAGCAGTGGTGGTTCAAGTGGCGGGCCAGAATGACAAGAGTGGAGACTATGGATTACTCAGCAACCAGATCAATAATTGAAGCGGCTCGCAGGTTACATCGCAGTGGGCAAAGTGAATGCGCAATCCAAAAACTCATCGTTTCGTCCGAGGAAGGAAGTATCGACGCGATGATCGAACTGGCGCATATAGCTCGTGACCAAGACAGAAAGTCCGAGAGTGACAAATGGATCGACAAGGCGGAAGCGACCCTAAAGCCCGGCGATCTCGATGGACATATCAGCCTGAACGGTGCATACAGTCTTGGGCTTGGGCGGGGCGAGCGCGAGATTCTGGAGCGTTGCGCGCTGCACCATTTGGAGCAGGTTGCCATAGCGGGCAACACGACCGCGCAAGAAGGCTTGGCGATCCATTTCCTTCATGGGTTGAATGGCTGCGAGAAGGACGTAAATAAATTTGAGTACTGGATTGGTATTGCCTTCAATGCTGGCTCATCGCGGGCGGCTTATATTTACGCAGAGTATTTGCACAAAGATGGGCGTCAAGTTCCCCCGGATGTTGTTGAAAAACTGGAAGCTGTGCGAAGCCATAACAAAGCTGCAGAAAAGTTGCTCAACGCGATGGCCAAGCGTGCGAAAGCTCGCCGGAGCAACCTCAGCTGATTTGCTAGAAATTTAATAGTTTCTGATGCGTTATACACGTGGGACAAAGCCCGCAATCTCTGTAATTCATAAACAAAAAAGCCACCTGCACCCCCTCAGCCGCTAAGGCCGGGGGTTCCAGGTGGCTTGTGTTCTTGAGCCGATGCCGGTGCGTCAGTCGGCCTTCTTGCCCCGCACTGCCTTGCTGCCCTTGGGCTTGTCTTCCGGTGTCACAAACCCGATGGGCCGTTTCGGTGGATCGGGCGGCGTGGTCAGTTCCCGCAGCGCGTCAAACACTTGGCGCAGTTGGTTGCGCGTATTGCGGCTAAACGTGCCATGCGACATCGCCAGCGCTTCGGTCTTCTCCTCCAGGCTGGACAGCCGCTCAGCCAAATCTTTATGCAGCACAGCTGCCTCACGCAGGCGCACAAAGGCGCGCACCACATACACCGACACCTCTAGCGCGCGCTGGCTACCCAGCGCCATCTTCG
>CANFOR010000183.1 GCA_947448675.1 Betaproteobacteria bacterium | reverse complement strand
TTGCGGCGCAGGTCGGCCCGCTGGGCCACCGAGTGTTCACCGATTCGGCTCCCGTGTTAGAGGCTGAGCTGGCCGTGCGCAGCGGCCAGGGCTGGCGCGGCAAACACACCTTGGTGCTGAACCGCCAAGCTGGCTCGATGTTTTTTTTAGGTGAAATTTATGTGGACTTAGCCCTGCCGGAGGCGCAACACGATTTTTCAAACGCTACAAAAAATGTAGCTGCTAACGCACAATCCACGGGCGTTGCAGGCCTTTTTGATGCTGCTGCGCAGGGTGACGCACCAGCCCAAGGCAGCTGCGGCAGCTGCAGCGCCTGCATCACGGTCTGCCCCACGCAGGCCATTGTGGCGCCCTACCAGCTCGACGCGCGGCGTTGCATCTCGTACCTGACCATCGAGCACGCTGGCCCCATTCCGTTGGAACTGCGCCCCTTGATGGGCAACCGCATCTACGGCTGCGACGACTGCCAGCTGGTCTGCCCCTGGAACAAATTTGCCCAGCGCAGCGCCTTGCCCGATTTTGACGAACGCCAAGGCCTGAGCGGCCAACAATTGGTGGCGCTGTTCAACTGGAGCGAAGCCGACTTTTTACGCCACACCGAAGGCAGCCCCATTCGCCGCATCGGCCACGAGCGCTGGTTGCGCAATGTGGCCGTCGCCATGGGCAATGCGCTGCGGGTACAAGACGACGCACCCATGCGCCACGCCCTCACACAAAGCCTCAGCTACAGCCCCTTGCTAGACGAGCATGTGCAATGGGCTTTGGATCAGTGTGTCTAGTGCAGCAGCCCCAATGCAAGCGGCAAACTCAGCATGCCCAGCACCGTAGACAAGGTCACCAGCCCCGCCACATACCCGCCCTCGTAGCCCATGCGCGTGGCCAGCACGTAGCAGCTCGACGCAGTGGGCAGGGCGCTAAAGGCCAACAGCACCGTGCTTTGCGCTGCATTGAGGCCCAAGGCCTTGGCCAGAGCGAAGGCCAACAGGGGTAGCAGCAAGTGGCGAATGCTGAGCAGGCCAGCGCTTAAGCCCCGAGCCTGGGCCAGCGAGCCCCATTGCAGGCCCGCGCCCGCAGCCAGCAAGCCCAGGGCCAGCGACGCTGCGCCTATGCGTGTAACGCTAGGCTCTAGCCAGCTGGGTATGTGCAAGCCCAGAGCATTGGCCAGCAAGCCCGAGAGCGTCGCAATGATGAGCGGGTTGCGCAGCAGGGCGCGGGCCAAGCCCTGCTGCCCATGTTGCGGACTGTGCCGCAACATGGGCCACACCGCTGCCACGTTGAACAGGGGCACGCACACGCCAATCAGCAAGGCAATGAGTTGCAGGCCATAGGGCCCGGCCAAGCGCCCGGCCAAGGCCAGGGCAATGTAAGAGTTAAAGCGGAAGGCCACCTGGGCGCTGCCCGCGTGCTGGCGTACAGCGATGCGCGGGCCCAGTCCAGGTAGGTAGGGCAGGGCATAGGCCATGGCGATGCCACCCAAGCCCAGCAGCACCCCAGCGGCCAAAAAGCCCGAAGCCGCACCCAACTGCAAAGGGCTTTTCACAATGGACTGAAACAACAACACCGGGAACAGAAAAAAGTACACCAAGCTTTCAACCGGCTGCCACACGCTGCGGTCCAGCGCAGTGAAGCGGCACACCAGGTAGCCGCACAAAATCAGCGAGAAGTCGGGGAAGAGCAGTTGCGCGTAGTTCATACGGCAAGAATAAAGCATGGCCTGGCCCATCCGCAGCTTGCGCAGACTTGCTGTCTGCGGGTTTGCCCATATGTGTAATCCACAGGCCTGCGCGTTGTGGCACAGGCTACCATCGCGCTATCTTTCTCAGGAGTGAAGCAATGAACCGTCGCCCCGTTTTATCTGGCTTAACCGTGGTCGCCCTGGCCGCGTTGGCTGCAGGCGCGAGCAGCAGCAGCTGGGCCCAGGCGTATCCGAACCGCGCCATTCAGTTGGTTGTGCCCTTTGCCCCCGGTGGCACCACCGACATTGTGGCCCGCACCATTGCCGACCCGCTGGGCAGGGTCTTGGGCCAGCCGGTGATCGTGGTCAACCGCGCCGGTGGCGGTGGCGTGATCGGCGCCAACGAAACCTCTAAAGCCGTGGCCGACGGCTACTCGCTGGGCATCGCTACGGTGTCTACCGTGGCTGCCAACCCGGCCATCAACACCAAGATTCCGTACAACGCGCTGACCGACTTCACGCCCATCGTCAATATTGCGGCCACGCCCAATGTGATTGCGGTGCACCCGGGTTTTCCGGCCAAAGATTACAAAGCTTTTGTGGCCGAGCTCAAACGCTCGCCGGGCAAATATTCGTTCGCGTCCTCTGGCACGGGTGGCATTGGCCACTTGCAAATGGAGCTGTACAAAAGCCTCTCGGGCACCTTTGTTACCCACATTCCCTACCGCGGCGCAGGCCCCGCTTTGAACGACACGGTGGCCGGCCAAGTGCCGATGATTTTTGACAACATGCCCTCGGCCTTGCCCTTCATCAAAGACAAGCGTTTGGTGCCCATTGTGGTGGCCGCGCCCACGCGCTTGGCGGCTTTGCCCAACACGCCAACCTTTAAAGAAGTCGGCCTGGAGCCAGTGAACCGCATGGCCTTTTACGGCATCTATGGGCCTAAGGGCTTGCCCAAAGAGGTGGTGGAGCGCATCAACGCGGGCGTCAAGAAGGCGCTTGAAGACCCGGCAGTGCGCAGCCGCATTGAAGACACCGGCTCCATCATTGTCGGCAACTCGCCCGAGCAATTTAGCGAGCAGATCAAGGCCGAGTACGAGGTGTATAAAAAAGTCGTGGCGCAGCAAAAACTCAAACTCGATTGAGGCCACTGTGGGCCTGAACGCTGTGAGCAGGGGCGTCCAGGCCGACGCAGGTGTCGACGCCTTCATCGACGCGCTCTGGCTAGAGCAAGGCCTGTCTACCAACACCCTGGCCGCCTACCGGCGCGACCTCAGTTTGTACGCCGCGTGGTTGCAGCAGCGCAGCGCCCAAGCCACCCGCCTAGAAGCCAGCACCGAGGCCGACCTGCAAGCCTATTTTGCGGCCCGCCACGCGCAAACCAAGGCCACCACGGCCAACCGCCGCCTCACGGTGTTCAAACGCTACTTTCGCTGGGCCCTGCGCGAGCGGCACATTAGCGCCGACCCGACGCTCAAGCTGCTCTCGGCCCGCCAAGCCCAGCGCGACCCTAAAACTTTGAGCGAGCCGCAAGTCGAGGCCCTGCTGGCCGCGCCCGACGTAGCCACGCCCCTGGGCCTGCGCGACCGTGCCATGCTGGAGCTGATCTACGCCAGCGGCCTGCGCGTGAGCGAGCTGGTGAACCTGAGCGTGCTCAACCTGAGCCTGAACGACGGCGTGTTGCGCGTGCTGGGCAAGGGCAGCAAAGAGCGCCTGGTGCCCTTTGGCGAAGTGGCGCGCGAGTGGCTCAACCGCTACCTGTCCGAAGCGAGGCCCGTTATTTTGCACGGTCAGCAAAGCCAAGACCTGTTCGTCACGCGCCGTGGCGCAGGCATGGGCCGCGTGATGTTTTGGATGCTGGTGAAAAAATACGCGCTGCAAGCGGGCATCACCGTGCCGCTCTCACCACACACCCTGCGCCACGCCTTTGCCACCCATTTGCTCAACCACGGAGCCGACCTGCGTGCCGTGCAAATGCTGCTCGGCCACGCCGACATTTCCACCACCACTATCTACACCCATGTGGCCCGCCAACGGCTCAAAACCCTGCACGCACAGCACCATCCTAGGGGGTAAATATGCCTGCAAGGCGCATGCGCTATGCGTAGACAGCTATTAAATTTATAGCTGCAACGCCGCCAACTCCGCATCCGAAAACCCGGCCCGCTTGCGGTCTGCGGTGTTAAAGGGCGCGCGCAGGCGCGGGGCGTCGTAGGCTTTGGTGAGAACTGCGTAGTGGGCTACGGGCTCCAAGTTGTCTCGCGCACAGAGCCAGCGGTACCAATGGTTGCCAATGGCGACGTGGCCAATTTCTTCGTGCAAGATCACGCTCAAAATCTCTACCGCGCGCAGTGCGTAGGGCGAGCCGACGCGGCGCAGTTTGGCTTGCATGGGCGGGGTGGCGTCGAGGCCGCGCGCCTCTAAGGTGCGCGGCACCAGGGCCATGCGGGCGGTGATGTCGTGGCGGGTTTTGTGCACCATGTCCCACAGGCCGGTGTGGGCGGCAAAGTCGCCATAGGCAAAGCCCATGCTGTGCAGCAAGTCGCGCAGCAGACTGAAGTGCTCGGCCTCCTCTGCCGCCACACGCAGCCAGTCGAGGTAATAGGCCGGAGGCATGCCGGCAAAGCGCCACACTGCGTCGAGCGCCAAGTTGATGGCGTTGAACTCAATATGCGCCACTGCATGCAGCAAAGCGGCCAAACCCTGGGGTGTGAAGGGCGAGCGCTTGGGCACGTCTAAATGCGCGCGCAGCTCGGGCCGGGCCGGGCGGCCGGGCAGGTCGGCAGGCTCGGGCAATGCCTCGGATGCTATTAAAAGCGTAGCTGCGCACGCATGCAGGGAGCGCGTTAGCGCCACTTTTTCTTCTGGGCTGGGGCAGCACAGGGCGTGCAGAGCGCGTTGGCGAAAGTCCATGCACCATTTTACGGGCGGGGTGGTGCGTGCTGGCAATGCATGCGCTTTTGTGGCGCGTAGCAGGCCGCTGTGCCGAGGCGCCGGGTGTGAAATGTGTCATGCCTTTGCCATAAATAGTTTGCACAATTTCATGGAACTTTACAAACCGAGCAAAGGATATTCCATGAAATCTCCCGTCTTCAAGGCCGTGGCTGCGGCTCTGGTCGCTAGCCTGGCGCTCGTTGCTTGCAACGATGGCGACCCGATGCCACCGCAGAAAAACGTGCTCTTCTTCTTGGGTGATGGCATGGGCATGACCACCATGACGGCCGCGCGCATCTATAAAGTGGGCGAAGACGGCGAGTTGACCATGGACACTTTGCCAGAAACGGCCTTCATCAAAACCTATTCCAAAGACGCGCAGGTCACCGACAGCGCGCCCTCGATGGCGGCCTACATGACGGGCGTGAAGATGAACAACGAGGTGTTGTCCATGAGCGCCGATACCGCCGCCTACGACCCCTTGGGCAGCCCCTACACCACCGGCTCAGACACCAAGTGCGTGGCAGGCAATGGCAGCCCGGTGACGACCATGCTGGAGCTGGCCAAGAAAGCAGCGATGGCCACCGGTGTCGTCACCACCACACGCATCACCCACGCCACGCCAGCGGCCACCTACGCGCACATTTGCCACCGCGACGGCGAGAACAACATCGCCACCCAAATGGTGCCCGGTGCTACCAGCTACAACAGCGCGCTGCTCGACGGCATTGACGTGGTTTTGGGCGGCGGCCTGCGCCACTTCCAACCCAAAACCACCAGCGGTTCTTCGCGCACCGACACGCGCGACTTGGTCGCTGAAATGCAAACCGCGGGCTATAAATTCGTTGGCAACAAAGCCGACTTTGACAAAGTCGACAGCACGCAGAAAAAACTGCTGGGCCTGTTCACCAGTAGCCACATGAGCTACGACCTGGACCGCGACCCGACCAAAGAGCCAAGCTTGGCAGAGATGACCAGCAAGGCGATTGATATTTTGTCTAAGAACAGCAAGGGTTATTTCTTGATGGTCGAAGGTGGTCGTATCGACCACGCCTTGCACGGCACCAATGCCAAGCGCGCTTTGGTGGACACCATTGCTTTTGACGACGCGATTAA
>CANFOR010000182.1 GCA_947448675.1 Betaproteobacteria bacterium | reverse complement strand
GCTGCCGTTTAAATTGATATTTTCAGAGTCAGGCATTTCTGCAGCGGCCGCATAAAAACCAGTTATTCCCGCTTTGAACAAAGCGCGCGCCCTACTTTGCTGCGCCAGCACATCGGCAAAACGATAATGTTCGCCATTCACATCGACCAGATAGCGCCAAGTGCCCTGGACGGGAAAGGCTTCATTGGCAAATGGCGTGCGGTAAGCACGCACTTTGCCAGCAGGGTTAACCGGCAATTCCAACAAACTCACCTGACCCAATTGCACGCCCGAGTATGAGCGCAGCACAAAGCGACCATCGGGACTGATGCGCTCATAACTGCCCAAGGCTGGCGCGCTGTCGCTGCCCACGCCAACCACGGCAGCGTCAAGCGGCACATAGCTGACTGCCGGAATGCAGGTATTGTTTTGGGCTTGCAGCTGCGCCAAGCGCTCCATCAACACATTGCGCCAAGCCGTGCTATCCATAACCCCGTAAATCGGCCATGCATGCCATTGCGCGCCGATGTGCACCAGACTGGTCGGCAAGTGGTTTATGCCGTACTGTGCGCCCAGACGTTGCAGCAAAGGCTCGTCTGCTAAAGCCACGGAGCTCAACTCCTGCGCGACTGTTGCCGCTATTACGGCTGAGCTTAAAGCGGCTTGCCACTCTGCATCGGGTACCTGTGGGTCGCGCAAGGTTTGCACTGCAAAACCCGCGTCTTGCGCCACGGCGCGCATACGCGCCCATTCTTGTATCGCATAGGGCATGCGCGGCGACAAGATGATGGCAACGCTGGGTCGATCTGCATCCAGCGAAGTCGCATGGGCTTGCTGCGATTTGGCGCACAAGCTACTGGCCGCTATGCAAGCCGCAAAAACCCAAAGAAAAAGCCCCGCAGGCTTGCGCCGCGGGGCTTTGTGGAGGCTTGGCAACAATTACTTGTTGGTGCGGGTGCCGACCACTTCGATCTCTACACGGCGGTTTTTAGCCATGCCTTCTTTGGTCTTGTTGTCAGCAACAGGCTGTTTCTTGCCTTTGCCTTCGGTGTAGACGCGATTCTTTTCGATGCCCTTGGACACCAAATAAGCCTTCACAGCTTCAGCGCGCTTGACCGACAGCTTCTGGTTCATGGCATCGCTACCAACGGAGTCCGTGTGACCCACAGCGATGATGACTTCCAGGTTGATGTCTTTGACTTTACCGGTCAGGTCGTCGAGCTTGGCTTTGCCTTCGGGCTTGATAACAGCCTTGTTGAAGTCAAAGAATGCGTCAGCGGCGTAGGTAACCTTCACAGCAGCAGGAGGAGCAACTGGTGCGGGTGCGGGTGCGGGTGCTGGTGCTGGTGCGGGAGCAGCTTTTGGAGCAACTGGTGCGGGTGCGGGTGCGGGTGCGGGTGCGGGTGCGGGTGCAGGCGCTGGTGCAGGAGCAGCTTTAGGAGCCATAGGAGCTAAAGCGCCATCGCAATCTTTGGCAGCGGTAGCGGGGGTCCAGCTGGCATCGCGCCAGCATTGGCCGAAACCGTTTTTCCACTGCACATTGCCGTGGCCACTGCGCCAATTGTCAGACGCAACGTTAGAACCACCAGCGATAGCACCAGTTGCCATTACAGCCGTTGCAAACAACATCGCTACTTTATTGAGTTTATTCATGATTTTCCTCAAGGGGATAAAGCCGCAGACGCGCTGCGAATTAATTACGCTCTAGGTGACCATCACCTAAACCGTTGGGGCTATTGTGCCATAGCTACCCAAGGCTTTAAATGCCCCGCACGATATGTAAGCGGCTAAATCGGTAAAGCTTTTTCATTTGTTGCGCAATGACCACACCGAAAATCGGGCCTTGAACAACGTAAAATCGTTTGTTTTTCCCAACAATCATTGGCCCCAGGCCAGCACAAGCTTCCTCCATGACACAGTTTGCCAAAGAAACCCTGCCCGTCAGCCTTGAAGAGGAAATGCGCCGCAGCTACCTCGACTACGCCATGAGCGTGATCGTCGGCCGGGCACTGCCAGATGCCCGCGACGGCTTGAAACCCGTGCACCGCCGCGCGCTCTTCGCCATGCATGAGCTGAGCAACGACTGGAACCGCGCTTATAAAAAGTCTGCGCGTATCGTTGGCGACGTGATCGGTAAATACCACCCCCACGGCGACCAGTCGGTGTACGACACCATCGTGCGCATGGCGCAAGACTTTTCCATGCGCCACATGCTCGTCGACGGCCAAGGTAACTTCGGTTCGGTGGATGGTGACAACGCCGCCGCCATGCGCTACACCGAAATCCGCTTGGCAAAAATCGCGCACGAATTGCTCGCCGATCTTGACAAAGAAACCGTGGACTTCGGCCCTAACTACGATGGCAGCGAAAAAGAGCCGCTGGTCATGCCCGCGCGCTTTCCCAACCTCTTGGTCAACGGTTCGGGCGGCATTGCGGTGGGCATGGCCACCAATATCCCACCGCACAATCTCAATGAAGTGGTGGATGCCTGTTTGCATCTGCTGAAAAACCCCGAGGCCAGCATCGACGAGCTGATGGAAATCGTGCCCGCGCCCGACTTCCCAACAGCGGGCATCATCTATGGCATTCAAGGGGTCAAAGACGGCTACCGCACCGGTCGTGGCCGCGTGGTGATGCGCGCCAAATGCCACTTTGAAGACATCGACAAAGGCCAACGCCAAGCCATCATCGTGGACGAGCTGCCCTACCAGGTAAACAAAAAAACCCTGCAAGAGCGCATGGCCGAACTGGTGCATGAGAAGAAGATTGAAGGCATCAGCCACATCCAAGACGAGTCCGACAAATCGGGCATGCGCTTGGTGATCGAACTCAAGCGCGGCGAAGTGCCCGAGGTAGTGCTCAACAACCTGTACAAGCAAACCCAGCTGCAAGACACTTTTGGCATGAACATGGTGGCCTTGGTCAATGGCCAGCCCAAGCTGTGCAATTTGAAAGACCTGCTCGAAGTCTTTTTAGACCATCGCCGTGAGGTTGTCACGCGCCGCACCGTGTTCACCCTGCGCAAAGCGCGCGAACGCGGCCATGTGCTCGAAGGCTTGGCCGTGTCACTGGCCAACATCGACGAGTTCATTGCCATTATTCGCAACGCACCCACGCCGCCGGTGGCCAAGGCCGAGCTGATGAGCCGCCCTTGGGACAGCAAACTGGTGCGCGAGATGCTCACCCGCACCCGCGCCGACGGCGGCAGCATCAATGCCGACGATTACCGCCCCGACGGCCTCGAAAAAGACTTCGGTATGGGCAACGATGGCCTCTACCGTTTGAGCGACACCCAAGCCCAAGAAATTTTGCAAATGCGCCTGCAGCGCCTGACCGGCCTGGAGCAAGACAAAATTGTGGCCGAGTACAAAGAGGTGATGGCCGAGATCGACGACCTGCTCGACATCTTGGCCAAGCCGGGCCGCGTCTCGACCATCATCACCGAAGAGCTGTCGGCCATTCGCCATGAGTTTGGCCAAACCAAGCTCGGCGCACGCCGCAGCTTGGTGGAACACAACGCACAAGACCTGGGCACCGAAGACCTCATCACCCCGACCGATATGGTGGTTACGCTCAGCCACAGCGGCTACATCAAGAGCCAGCCGCTGAGCGAATACCGGGCGCAAAAGCGCGGCGGACGCGGCAAACAAGCCACCGCCACCAAAGAAGACGACTGGGTCGATCAACTCTTCATTGCCAACACCCACGACTACATCTTGTGCTTCAGCAACCGTGGCCGTTTGTACTGGCTCAAAGTGTGGGAAGTACCCGAGGGTTCGCGCGGCTCACGCGGTCGCCCCATCGTCAACATGTTCCCCCTGCAAGAGGGTGAAAAGATCAACGTGGTGCTGCCACTCACGGGCGAAATGCGCACATTCCCGGCTGACCACTTCGTCTTCATGGCCACGTCCATGGGCACGGTCAAGAAGACCGCATTGGATGAGTTCAACAACCCGCGCAAAGGTGGCATCATTGCCGTCAACCTCGACGACAACGACTTTCTCATTGGTGCCGCCCTGACCGACGGCAAGCACGACGTGATGCTGTTTAGCGACGGCGGCAAGGCGGTGCGCTTTGACGAAGACGACGTGCGCCCACTGGGCCGCAACGCCCGCGGTGTGCGCGGCATGATGCTCGACGATGGGCAAAGCGTGATCGCCATGCTGGTAGCGCCTGACGACCAACAAATCGCCACCGAATCCGAAACCACCCGCACCAGCGTGCTCACCGCCACGCAAAACGGCTACGGCAAACGCACCAGCATCACCGAGTACACCCGCCATGGCCGCGGCACCAAGGGCATGATCGCCATCCAGCAAAGCGAGCGCAACGGCAAGGTTGTAGCAGCCACTTTGGTGCACGCCGACGACGAGATCATGCTGATCACCGACAAAGGCGTTTTGGTGCGCACCCGCGTCAGCGAGATTCGGGAATTGGGTCGCGCCACCCAAGGCGTCACCCTCATCGGCCTGGACGAAGGCTCCAAACTCAGCGGTCTGCAGCGCATTGTCGAGAACGACGCCAACGCTCCCGACGCCGACGCAGCAGACAATGCAGCAGGCAACGACGACCCCGCAGGGACCCCACCAGACGCTTGAGCGCGTTACAAACCACCTGCTTTAACACCCTTATTTTTGTTTTTGAAGGCCTTTATGCAATTTCGAATCGCTACATTTTTAATAGCTGCCTACGCAGTATCCATGGGCGTTGCAGCCCAAAATGCTCCTGCTAGCAGCAACAAACGCACCTATGCAGAGCATGTGGTTGCGGCCCAGCAAGGCGCCGAGATGGACCGCTTGATTCAGCAACTCGCGGGCAGCGCCGTGCAACCCATGCTGGCCAATTGGGGCCCCAAGCTCGAAGCCAATGTGCCCGCCACGCGCCAAAAAGCCGCTGCCGAGCAACTCAATGGCGAGCTCAACCGCTTGGGTGACGACGCGGTAGGCATCATCAAGAGCAAGGTACCTGCGGTGTCGAGCGGCAGCTTGGTGGACGCTTACCTCAGCAAATTTACCGAAGACGAGCTGCGCCAGCTCGACGCGTTTTTCTCGGCTCCGGTGATTAAAAAATACCAAACCCTGGCCCCCGAGCTGGGCAACTTGATGGTCGAAAAACTCATTGAGTCCTCGCGCGGCGAGATCCAAGCGCGCAGCGCCCAGTTTGACGAAGCCGCACGCAAAATTGTCGGGCCTGACAAAGCAGCAGCGCCCAAAGCCAGCGGTAGCGACAAGCCTGCTAGCAAAGCCAAAACCCAGCCGTAAACCATTCTTCTAGCTCCGCTTTTTCGCAGCCTGCAAACTACCGCCACCATGCCTTTGCCCACTGTAGAACGTCCCTATAATTTTTCAGCGGGCCCCGCCGCCATGCCGCAAGAGGTATTGCAGCAAGCTGCCGAGCACATGCTCAACTGGCATGACGCTGCTGGCAAAGCCTCGGGTATGGGCGTGATGGAAATGAGCCACCGGGGCAAAGAGTTTTTGTCGATCTACGCCCAGGCCGAGGCCGATTTGCGCGAGCTTTTGGCCGTACCTGCAGAGTTCAAAATTTTGTTCATGCAAGGCGGTGGCTTGGCGGAGAACGCCATCGTGCCGCTCAACCTCTCACAGGGCGGCGACGTAGACTTTGTGGTCAGCGGCAGCTGGAGCCAAAAGTCTTTGCAAGAAGCTGCGCGCTATTGCCGCACGCACACAGCAGCCAGCAATGTCAGCACCGGGCACACCAGCTTGCCCGCGCCCGCCACGTGGCAGCTCAGCCGCCAGCCCGCCTATGT